>DATEKX010000681.1:0-14117 GCA_035277165.1 Blastocatellia bacterium
CCCCTCTGCGTCCTGCGGCGCCTCTGTGGTGAACTCTCTGTTTTATTTCGCTTCGACTTTGGTGACGACAGCGTTGCCCAACCGGGTGAAAGGCCCGCCGTCTTCTGACAACTCTTCAGCTATGGTGAATGAATGCGCGGCTACTACAGAGATAGTCCGGCGTAACTGCAATGATTGGCCTTTGACCTTGATTGGATCAACTGTGAAGCGAATCGAAATCGGGCTTGTCCAATCACCGCGACTGTTGATCGCTACACCGTTTCCAACTTTTTCAGTAAAGGTCATCATCTTTGTCGCTTCATCGAAAACGATCACAGAAGATTCTTTGTGCGTGCCGCCCTCATATTTGCAAGTGGTCACGCTGTCGAGCGATTTGCCATCAGCGCGTTTCGTGAAGGTCACTGTACATTCGCGTGGCGCAGGGCCGAGCGCGCTTTCGCGCCCGACGTATTTATAGCTCCACTGGCCGACGAAGTAATCAATCGATTGCTTCTGCTGTGGCTGCGGCACGCGAACTCGCTGCTGTCCCTGACCCGGCCCCTGTCCTGCAGGTGGTTGCTGCGGCTGCGATGAAGTTGGAGGCGCGCTCTGGGTTCCTTCGCCTGCGCGTTTCATGGAAACGTCGAGCGTCATGCTCTGTCCGCCAAAATCCAACACACCCGCTCCCTTCATCGTTTCGCCTTCGAGCATCAGGTTGAAATTGATCGTAAAGCTGCCCTGTGGTGTTTCTATATCTGCTTTGGCTGTAACTTTATTGCCGTCAACTTTGATGTCTTTGAGTTGCAGCTCCGAGCCGGGACGCATGCCCGATATGTTGCCTGTGTAAGCTTCGCCTTCTTTTTTGAACGTCCCCGTCACAGGCCGCTCGCCCTGTGGCATTTGAATCGTGCCTTCCCATCGGCCCGCAAGCTTGTCCTGCTGGGCGTAAGCTGAACCGGCCAGAAGTTGAACGAGCAAAATTATTCCCCAGATGATAAATGGTCGCCGCATTCCTTATTCCTCCGATAATGATTTCCGGCAAGCGCGTGGGCCTGCCGTTGAAAGTTAGTCCCCATCAATCTGTAAGTCAAATAATTTGGTGTGCGCAGTCGGCACGGATTACTCTTTGCGCGCGTGGCCCTCGACCAATTCGATGCGGATTTTATCCGGCCCTTCGATGAAGGCATATTTGATCTTGCCATTAGCAACTGAGCGAATCTCGTCCGTCACTTTCACGCCGCTCTTTCGCATCATCTCTAATGCTTCTGTGAGATTGTCGAAGCTGAAACCGATGTGATCAACTACGTGGCCTTTCGTGGATTCCAGTTCGGTCTTGCCTTTCCAATGATCGGCATAAACTTTTTTCGTATACTCGACCGGATAAATGATGATGTTAACGTTGTCCATCATAAGCGACATGCTTGGGCCGATCTGTACGTTGCGATAAAAACGCGGTTCGCGCGAAACAGGACGCGTAGAGCGTCGCGTGGCTCCGAAATATTTCATGTACCATTCGCCCGCTGCGACTGGGTCTGCGCTGAACAGGTGCAGGTGGCCGAAATGATGATGATTTGCCGTGTTCAATTCGATCAATGCATTGTCGGGGCTTTGCACGTAAGCATAAAAAAATGTTCCCGTAGCGCCCGTGTTTCCGCCGATGTCGCTGATGTCCGTGATCGGCGTGAAAAATTTCGTCCCCGTTGCTAACTGTTTTTCGTAAGTAGCCTTCATGTCTTCCGCGCCCCAGCCGAAATGCCAGACCGCCGAAGTCAGTTCCCACGCTGGCGGTTGATTGACTTTGGCGAAAAGCATCCACGACTTTTGCGCCCACACTCCGTCGAGCAATCCGGCAAACTTCGCTTTCTCGCAATCGAATTTGCCTGTGTAGAAATCAATCGCAGCTTTTGGGTCGAGCGTGTTCAGATGCAAGTGATGGAAATGGGCTTCGGGCATTTTCAGGCCAGCAGGTTTGTTTTCTTGAGTCGCCTGTTTTGCTTCTTGCGCGGCGAAGCCCAGAGCGCAGAACACGACAGAAAAGAGAAGAGCGCCGATGAACGAAAGCCGGGGCCACGGACGATGATCGCGCATACGGTCTTCCTCCAATCGAAAACGCGAGCGGCCAGCCGAATCAACAGCTATCCGCTCGCGCGAGATTTATTCAAATTGCGTTTGTGCAGCGGTCTTTGCGAATCATCTATCAGATGATGATCGCGCGGCTGTATTTTTTGCTTGACTGTCGTCGCGCGTATAGGTGAACCAGCCGATCATCATCTCTTCCCATGTCTGATCGCCCCAGCGCACTTCTTTCGACGGATCAGGATTGAACTTGTTTTTCTCTGAGTTGTCAAAGTGAGCTACGCAATCGAGCTTTGTCCCTTTAGGCAGCGGAATCGGCTGTTTCGGAATATAGGTGTGCTGCCAGTTGAAATCGTACTTTGGCACATCCAGCAAAATTTCCGACCGCCCGTCAGGATAGATAGCCGTATAGGTGAATGACTTTCCGCGCACGTGCATGTGCGGCATGAACGAAGTGATCAACACGTCTTCATCGAAGGTCTTCGATGCTTTCACTTCGTGATTGCCATCGCCTGCCGGGATGACGAATCTGCCGTTTATCGCATTGCCCGTCATCAGCGCCTTTTTGCCAGGCTCTTTGGCAAAGACGAATCCAACTTTCGTGCGATCTTTCGTCACTTCGCCGTTGGTGGTGTAGTGCATCTGGAAGATTATGTTGCTTCCTTTCTTTATCAACCGAGCCGTGCCCGGTCCATAAACGATGCCGGTCTTGTTTGGCGTAATGCCGCCAAGGTGCACACGGCCTCCTCTGCGCAAGTCGCCTTCGCCGCCACCTGCGGCTACTTCTTTGATGTTGCCGTCCTGCGCGTAGGCGATGACGTGATGCACGACTTTGCGATTGCCCGGACGAATCTCTATCGCCTGAATCCATTTGTCTTCGGTGAAGTTTGTAGGCATGGAGAAATAGAGATACGGCACAGTGCCATCAGCCGGTACGGTGTATTCTTCGGCCATCTGGAGCACTACATCGGGAGTCCCGATTGTCCACCCTTCGGTGAATTTCGGCACCGGAGGCAGATCCTTATCGTCGCCTCTTGGAGAACCGGCATTGACCCACGAAACGATTGTCTCAATCTCTTTTTCAGACAGTCGCGGGTCATTGGCCCAATGCCCGACTTTCGGGTCGGCGCTCCAGGGCGGCATCGAACGATCAATGACACGTTCGCGAACAGACTTAGACCATGGCCGCACATCTTTGTAAGTCACAAGCGACATGGGCGCTATCTCGCCGGGCCGATGACATTCGATGCAGTTCTTGTAAAGAATCGGCGCAACGTCTTTGGTGAAAGTGACAGCGTTCGTGTTCGCCTTCTGCGTAGATGTCTGAAGCAAGACGAGGGCGAGCAGTCCGACCATAATGATTCCGCTTTTGCGGAGATTCTTTTTCATAAGCAGTTTCTCCATTCCGCCCGTTTCCTACGGGCTGTCAGTGATTGTCCGTACAGCGCGTTCCTGCCTGCCGACCTTATCAGCAATTCTACTCCTTCTGCGTTTGCGCATGAAGGCTTAGATTCTGACTGTCAATCGTGTAATCAATCCAACCGATCATCATCTCTTCCCATGTTTGATCGCCCCAGCGCACTATGATGGTCGGATCGGGGTTGAATTTGTTGCCTGCGGAATTATCGTGATGCGCAACGCATTCGATGCGACTGCCTTTCGGCACAGCAATCGGCTCTTTGGCAAAGTACGAAAGCTGCCAGTTGAAATCATATTTTGGCACGCGCAGCAGCATTTTTTCAGTGCCGTCGGGAAGCACCAGCTTGTACTGGAAATCTTTGCCGCGCACGTGCATATGCGGCATGAATGAATAGATGTGAATGTCTTCAGTGAAAGTCATCGAAGATCGCGTTTCAAAATTTGAATCGCCTGCCGGTATAACCAGTTTGCGCGGGTCTGTCGAAACGCCTTTGGTGACCATGCGTTTTTCGACAGGAGTTTTGGCAAACCACAAGCCGACGCTGGTTCGGTCTTTGGCCGCTACGCCGTTGGTCGTGTAATGCATCTGGAAGATCAACACAGAGCCTTTCTTGACCAGCTTTGCCTGACCCGGCGCGAGGGTGAGCGGACTCATCCCCGGCGCCCACCCGATTATCTGCCCATCGGGATTGCTGCCTCGTCTGAGCGGGTTATTCGCAGGGGTTGCCTGTTGCGGATCTCTCGCGGCTTCGGGGTTGAAGCGCTCCCGGTCGAACTTGATCTCACCGGCAGGCGGAAGTGGATCACTGCCCGGCTCGCGCGAACCGATGATGACGTGATGCACAACACTCGGTTCGCCGCGTTTGATCTGAGCGAACTGAACATATTTGTCTTCGGTGAAATTGGTTGGGACAACATAATACCTGTACGGCACAGTCCCATCAGCGGGAATGGATGCTTCTTCGGTCATCGAGAGCACTACATCCGGCTGGCCGAATTTCCATGCAGTGTCGTTGAATTTTGGCACGGGAGGCAGGTCTTTCGGATTTCCTTCTATCGCGCCGCTGTCAACCCAGGCGCGGATAGTTTCGATCTCTGCCTGCTTTAATCGCGGATCATTAATAAATTGGCCGTGCGCGGGATCAGCGAACCAGGGCGGCATTTCGCGGCTCACTACCTTCTCGCGAATAGATTTTGCCCAGGGCCGCACCTCTTTATAAGATAGCAGTGACATCGGCGCCATCTCGCCGGGACGATGACATTGGACGCAACTGTTGTAAAGAATTGGCGCAACGTCTTTGGTAAAAGTCACCTTTGACTCATGCGACTTGTCGGCGGCAGTTGCGAATACCACGACGACAGCCAATCCGATCACAAGCATTGCGCCCTGGCTGACACGACGAAGTTTGCTTCTCATAAACATCTCCTTCTGACAGGATGATTCCACTGGAAACTTACCGGATTGCGCACAGCATATCTTACCTACCGCCCGGTAAGCAAGCGATAATTCAAGCGAGAATTAATGCCTGTCTTATGAAGAAACGGGACGTTCGTCGGCACAATTAAAGATGTGGAATTTCTGTATTGACCGTTTGACACAGGAAGACTTCAAGCATACACTTACCGGGCGGTCGGTCGGTTATCAGGCAATAAGCTGAATTCAGAAATCGCTGTCGAGTCTAAAAAGCAATCCAATCAGAGTGGCTGGCTTATGACGCTAGGAGCCGAACAATTATACCCCTCGACTTTGCTGCCGGAGCTTTCTTGTCGCCAACAAATGGGCTGGCGAAACGGAAGTGAAAATGCGATATTCTTCTCCGAAATTTACTGGAGTTTCACTACTCTAAGCCTCGACAAAAAAACAATTCGGAGAACCAGCATGATAAAGCGACGACTGCAGCTTGCCTTTTTGATGTTTGTATCGTGTTGCGCGGGCTTTCTGCCCGTACTCGAAGCGCAGAAGATATCCGGCGGATCAGCAACAAAAAGAATTGATGACGCCGCTTTGCGCAACGTCGAATCCCGCCCCGGCGACTGGATTACTCACGGGCGCAATTATGGCGAAACTCGATTCAGCCCGCTCAAGCAGATCAACGAAAGCAACGTCGGCAAAATGGGATTGGCATGGTCTTTCGACACCAACACCAATCGTGGGCTTGAAGCGACGCCGATCATAGTTGATGGCCGTATGTACACTACCGGAAGCTGGAGCATCGTATTTGCTATTGATGCCCGCACGGGGAAACAGCTATGGCAATACGATCCGCAAGTCCCGCACAAATACGGCCCGAAAGCTTGCTGTGATGTAGTCAATCGCGGCGTGGCCGTTTACAAAGGCAGAGTTTATTTCGGAACGCTCGACGGGCGATTGATCGCGCTTGATGCCGACACGGGCAAAGTAGCGTGGGAAGTCGTGACTGTTGATCAGAGCAAACCCTACACCATCACAGGCGCGCCGCGAGTGGTGAAAGGCAAAGTCATCATAGGCAACGGCGGCGCTGAGTTCGGTGTGCGAGGTTACGTGTCGGCTTACAACACGGATACGGGCAAACTCGCCTGGCGATTCTATACAGTGCCGGGCGACCCGTCGAAACCGTTTGAGTCACCCGCGATGGAGCGCGCGGCGAAGACGTGGAAAGGCGAGTGGTGGAAGGTTGGCGGCGGCGGCACCGCGTGGGATTCGATGGCCTATGATCCTGAGCTTGACCTGCTCTATGTCGGAACGGGCAACGGCTCGCCGTGGAATCCGCAACTGCGCAGCCAGGGCGAAGGCGACAATCTTTATCTTTCATCAATCCTCGCTCTCAAGCCGGACACAGGCGAACTGGTTTGGCATTACCAGACCACACCCGGCGATGCGTGGGACTACACGGCGACGCAGCACATCGTGCTTGCCGATTTGACAATCGAAGGCCGCAAACGACAGGTGTTGATGCAGGCTCCGAAGAACGGTTTCTTTTACGTGCTTGATCGCAAAACCGGCGAGTTAATTTCTGCGGCAAACTTCGTCAAGGTCACATGGGCCAAAGGTATTGACCTGAAGACCGGGCGACCGATTGAAAACCCCGGCGTGCGTTATGAAAAATCACCCGTGCCGCAAGTGCCCGGCCCGCTCGGCGCGCACAACTGGCAGCCGATGTCGTTCAATCCGCAGACCGGTCTGGTTTACATCCCTGCGCAAGACAATATTTTCTTTTATGGTCAACTGCCGAATTTTCAATACAAGCCCGGAAGCTGGAACACAGGCATCAATCTAGGGCTTCTGACGATGGTGCCACCTGCGTTGCCTCCCGGTCACCTTCTGGCGTGGGACCCTGTTGCGCAAAAGGAACGATGGCGAGCGCAATATCCTTTAATGTGGAACGGAGGATTGCTTTCGACTGCGGGCAATCTGGTTTTTCAAGGCACTGCTGACGGTCGCTTTGTAGCTTACAGCGCAGACAAAGGCGCAAAGCTTTGGGAAGTGAAAGTCGGCACAGGAGTGATCGCTTCGCCTGTGACTTATGAAGTTGACGGCGTGCAGTACGTTTCGATTATGGCCGGATGGGGCGGCGCATTTCCGCTCAGCGGCGGCCAGATCGGCTTGCCTGCTACGCCGGGCAGACTGCTGACATTCGCGTTGAACGCAAAAGGGCAATTGCCTGAAGCGATGGCTGCCAGTATGCCAGAAATCACGCCGATCGAATCGAACGCCTCAAAAGAAATTATCGCGGCAGGCGCAGTGTTGTTTGCGCAGAACTGCGCTGTGTGTCACGGGCTTGCGGCGCTCGGAGGTGGAGGCGTGCTGCCTGATCTTCGCTTCTCTCAGCCTTCGGTCTTAAACAGTCTTCAGAAAATAGTAATTGATGGCGCACTGGCTGATGAAGGGATGCCTTCGTTCAAACAATGGCTCAAGCCCGAAGACGTAGATGCGATTCGCGCTTACATAATCAGTCGAAGGGCCGAGAGCATGCCGAAAAAATAGAGAGGAACTCGATTATGACTTACACCGGCACGATGGCAATTCACGATGCTGATTCGCATGTCATGGAAACGCCGGATATGCTGCACGAATTTGCCGACCCGGAGATTCGTGATCGCATAGACCCTCGATATTTCTTCAACGCCATCGGCACTCATCGCATACTCGAAGACTTTCCCGCCTATTGCCATAATCATGCCGACCCGTCTTATCGCGAGCGCGATGAAGCGGAACTTATGTTGAGGAAAAACTGGAATGCTACGGGGTCGTTTCTGAAAGAAGATCGTCGCCTTGCTCTTGACCTGCTTGGGTTCAAGAGTCAACTGGTTTTCAACACATTCTGGAACAACTATCTCGTGCGGCTCGAACACGCTGATGACATCGATCTGGCATACGGCGTGGCTCGCGCTCACAATCGCGCTTTGCTTGATTTCTGCGCAGCAGACCGGCGGCTTCTGGCGTCCTGCTATGTGCCGTTGATGCAGTTCGAGCGCGCTTCTGCTTTAGCGGCAGAAGCGATTAAAGCAGGAGCAAAAGCTCTGCTTGTCGCGTCTGCGTGTCCAAAGGGGCATTCGCCAAGTCACATCAATCTCGATCCTGTATGGCGACAGGCAGAAGAGGCGGGCATCCCCATCGTCTTTCATGTCGGCGGCGGCGGGCATTTGCTCAATCCTGATTATTTCGAGAACGGGTTGCCGCCGGTGAAAGATTTTCATGGAGGCGATGAGAATTTTCGTTCGGTGGATTACATGGCTATCCCCGTGCCGCCCGCTCAAACGCTCGCCACGCTGATCATAGATGGCGTTATGGAACGGTTCCCGCGTTTGAAGTTCGGCGTCATCGAGCAGGGCGCAACGTGGTTGCCGGGATTGATGCGACAACTGGATTCTGCGATGGAAGCTTTTGGCAGACACGAAGAGCGACTGCAAAAGCTTTCGCTGCGGCCTTCCGAATATCTGCGGCGGCAGGTGCGAGCCACGCCTTACCCGACCGAAGACGTAGGCTGGGTGATCGAACAGGCGGGCGAAGAAGTTTGCCTCTTCTCTTCGGACTACCCGCACGTGGAAGGCGGTCGCAATCCGATCAAACGATTCGAGCAGAATCTGCAAAATGTCTCGGAGCGCGCAAAGCAGAGTTTCTATCACGATAACTTTGTAGACCTGATGGGGCGCGGGTTGAGTTGACCTCAACAAAGCAAGCCGACGCTTGCGCCGCATCATTAATACAGGAGATTCATCTTGCTCAAAAAGAATTTAATCAAACTCATCCTGATGACGATCACGCTCGTCAATATCGCGAACGCTCAACAGACCAACCCGCAGCGCCCGCCCGACCCGGCTGCTGCGCGACAATCGCCTGCGACGACTTTCAAAGCGCCCGACACCATAGAATTCCGAACAGCCAACATAATTAGCGAAGGCGTGCGATTACAGGCCGAACTCTTCTCGCTCAAAACGCTCACAGGTAAGCCGCTGCCGACCGTCATTATGGCGCACGGCTGGGGCGGCACAGCAGCCAACTTCCGATGGGATGCGCTGGCGCTGGCGAACGCCGGGTATCTGGTCATCACATTTGATTATCGCGGCTGGGGCCAAAGCGACGGGCGCATCGTTTTGACCGCGCCGCCTGAAAAAAAAGAGGGCCGCCGCTTTACTGCGCAGGTCGAAGAGTTGCGTGAGTACGTTGATCCGTTAGAGCAAACGACCGATTGGTTCAATGTCATCAACTGGGCGATGGGCGAGCCTATGGTAGATAAAAATCGCATAGGGCTGCGCGGTTCCAGTTACTCTGGCGGTCACGTGTTTTATGTCGCGGCGCGCGACCCTCGCGTCAAAGCCATCGTCAGTCAGGTCGGCGCTTTCGATTCGCGCTGGGTAGTTACCGGCGAAGCCGAGAGCAAAGCTACTTACGACGAAGCGACCAGGAGAGCGCGCGGCGAGATAGGCTATCCCGAACCTCGCGCGAAAGCCGTAGGCAATCTGATCGGCGCGCCAATACGCGATAAGCTGCTGCATTACGCGCCGGTCGAAGAAGCGGCGAAGGTCAAAGATTGCGCGGCACTGTTCATCGTTGCCGAGAAAGAAGAACTTTTCGACAACAATGCTCACGCGAAACTTGCTTACGACCGGATGCCCGGCACGAAGAAGAAATACGTTTCGCTCCCCAACATCACGCATTACGGTGTCTATCGCGAATTGCGCGAGCAAGCTATCAAACTCGCGATTGAATGGTACGACCAGTATCTGAAGAAATAAAACCGACTATGAGCGATCAGGCAAACATTCTCTCAGGCTTGCGGGTGATTGACTGCGGCACATACATCGCAGGGCCATCCGCAGCAAATATAATGTCTGACTTCGGCGCTGAGGTTATCAAAATCGAGCGCCCGCCTCCAAAGAGTTAATCAAGCACGGCGTAACGCAACAATAAACGATTCCTTGCTTCGAGGGAAAAATGAAGAATCAGCGTGGACGAAATATTTTAAGAGGCTGTGTTGGAATGAAGCTCCATAGGAGCGACCTGTCTATAGTCACAACCGAACAAACACGCCGTAGCTCTGTAGGAGCGACCTCTGAATCAACAGGTCGCTCCTACGGAGCTACGGACTTTATTAATGATGCTAACGCTATAGACAGGTCGTCCCTAACAGGACTGCTAAAACAGCCTCTAAGGATGTTTTTGCCGATAGCCTTGATCTGGCTCGGATTTTTTGCCTTTGCCAGCAGCGCGCAGGATCAGCAATCGCTCATAGAGCAAGGTAGAAAACTCTTCACTCCAACGTGCAGCAGTGGTTATTGTCACGGCGCGAATGGCGAGAACGGCAGCGCGCCTGGTTTGCGTGGTCGCAATTTCACCGCTGAACACGTGCTGCGAGTTATTTCCGAAGGCATCCCCGGCACACCAATGCCTATCTTCAGTAAACAATTCTCGCCTGAGCAGATTCGCAGCCTTGCAGCTTATGTGATGTCACTTTCTAAAAGCAGTGGCGCTGCAACGCCTGCCCCGTCTTCGCCCGCAACCACAGCGCCGCCCCCGCGCAGGCCCGTAGCGATGGATAACGCTGTGACGGGACTTCAGATGCCTGCGATGAAAGAAGTCACAGGCGAACGACTCGCGAACGCCGCAAAAGAACCGCAGAACTGGTTGACCTACTTCGGCACTTACGACGCAAAGCGTTACAGCACGCTCAATCAAATCACGCGCGACAACGTCCGTCAGCTTGCGCCTGCATGGGCTTTTCAAACCGGCAAGATCGAAGGCGGGCTTAATGCCACGCCGCTCGTCGCTGACGGCGTGATGTATCTGGTCGGTTCATACAATCGCGTATTCGCGCTCGATGCGGTCACGGGCAAATTGTTCTGGCACTACTTCTACAAACTGCCGACCGGGCCTATCCCTTATGGTGTTAGCGTGCGCGGCATAGCCATTGGTTACGGCATGGTGTTTATGGGTACGCTCGATAATCATATGGTCGCGCTTGACGCGAAAACCGGAAAGGAAATCTGGAACGTCGAAATCGAAGATTATCGCAAATGCGGCTGCAACGTGACCGCTGCGCCGATTGTAGTGAAAGACAAAGTCGTCGTAGGCGTGACCGGTGGCGACAGCGCGCATCGCGGTTATCTCAACGCCTATGATGCGAAGACAGGGCAACATGCATGGCGCTTTTATACGATTCCGGGGCCGGGCGAGCCGGGATTTGACACGTGGGAAGCCGAGTCCTGGAAATTCGGCGGCGGCGCGACATGGATGACCGGCTCGTATGACCCTGAACTGAATCTGATTTACTGGGGCGTCGGCAATCCTTCATCGGACTTTCACGGCGGCGACCGCGAAGGCACAAATCTTTATACAGATTCTATCGTCGCGCTCGATGCCGACACGGGCAAATTGAAATGGCATTATCAGGAAGTCCCGCACGACGAATACGATTTTGATTCGGCTTATGAAGCGACACTGATTGATGTAGAACGCAACGGGCAAAAACAGAAATTGCTGGTGCATACGAACAAAGGCGGCTACGTCTGGGTGCTTGATCGTGTGACGGGCAAATACGTCAATGCATGGCCTCATGTTGACACGGTCAACTGGGTGAAAGGCTTTGACAAAGATGGCAACCACATCGGGCGACTTGAATTGCTTTTGGGCCAGAGCACTTTTGTATGTCCGTTCTGGGGCGGCGGTCGAAGCTGGAATCATTCGGCTTACAGCCCGCGCACGGGCTGGCTCTATAATCACGGCATCGAGTGGTGCGGGCTGATAACGCCGATGCAGCAAGAAGCCAAAGAAGGGCGCGGCTTCATCGGCGGAACTACCCTTCCTCGTCATCCGCCCGGTGGTCAGGCTTACGGGCACATTGATGCCTTCGATCCCGTAAGCGGCGCGAAAAAATGGACAGTTAAGATCAAGTACCCGCTGACTTCATCGCTTCTGGCGACGGCGGGCGATTTGGTGTTCACTGCCGACGTTGAAGGCAACTTTCTCGCATACGACGCGAAGACGGGCGAGCAGCTTTATTCATTCAATACGGGTTCAGGCACGCGCGGCTCGCCGATTACTTACTCGGTCAATGGGCGGCAATATGTCGCTGTGCCCACAGGGTTAGGTTCCATTTTCACAAATGGCATGGGGCAGTTGTGGCCCGAAGCAGCTAACTTCCGAAGCGGTTCAACGCTCTTTGTGTTCGCGCTGCCCGAAGGTGCGATTGAACGGAAAGCGAGGTCAAGTAAATGATGAATTAGTCCGGTCAGCAAGTACAGCGAGGTGAATTCGCGCGCTACTGCAATAAGCATTAACGGTCGAACACGCGGTCCCGGGTTTTTCTCTTAATGCCATTATCCAGTGGAGCAGTAAGCGAACAATAGAAGGCGACAGGTGATTTTAACCCTGCGCATGGATTCACCCACCAGCCCGAAAGCGCAAGCTTCGGACTGAAACCGCTGACTTGAGGAGGTAGTAAATGAAACGGAAAATCTTTCAGTTAATTTTCACCACTGCATTTGCTCTGGCGACAAGTCTTCCTGTTTTTCCACAGGCAGATGTTTCAAGCGCAACGATAAAAGGAACAATTGTTGACCCAAGCGGCGCAGTTATCGCCGGGGCTACAATAACTGCTAAAAGCCTTGATAGAGGCATAACCCGCATAGCCAATACCGACCGCGATGGCAATTACCAGATACCATTGCTGCAACCGGGAAACTATGAGGTTAAAATCGAGGCAACTGGATTTGAAAGTAAAGTAGCCAGCAGCGTTCAACTGACGGTCGGGCAAAGTCTGGTGCTCGATCAACAACTGGGCGTGCAGGGCGTAACCAGCCAGATGGCTATAACAACTGATGCGCCTTTGATTGAAACGGAAAGGACTCAGCAGGCCAACACAATCGAGAAGCGCCAGATCGAAAACCTGCCCAACGTCGGGCGCGACTTCACCTCTTATGTTTACACGCTGCCGGGTGTGGCGAACTCGAACGCGCCGCGAGTACAGGGCGGAGCGCGTTTTACAGGTTTCGCCTCGACGGGATTTTCGATTGGAGGCAGCAACGGTCGCGATAATCTCGTGACGGTTGACGGCGGCGAAAACGAATACGGGTCGGGCCAGCTTCGCTTTGCCCTCAGCCCCGAAGTGATTCAGGAATTTCAGGTCAACCGCAACTCGTTCGCCGCAGAGTTCGGTTTCACATCAGGCACAGCGGTCAACGTAGTGACCAAGAGCGGGACGAACGATTATCACGGCGGCGTGTATGTTTATTACCGCTCGCAAAAGACCTCGGCTCGCAACCCGTTCGACTTCAATGACAAAGAACCGTTCGATCAACAGGTCTATCCCGGCTTCACTCTCGGCGGGCCAATCGTCAAGAACCGGGCCTTCTTCTTCACCAACTACGAACGACAGAGAAACGACAACGCGCGTTTTAGAAACTACACCACAAGCAACCTGCTTCAACCGGATGTGGCTCAGCTTTCGCTGCTTGATAAACTCGACGCATCAACAAACGCGAATGTAAAGCGCATCTCGGCGAATCTGCGCACAGCTTTGACCACGACTCCAACTACCTTTCCTTTGACTTTCGGCATGCTGGAAGATCAGGAAGGCACGTTCACAGGATTCTCGCGATTCAACACATGGTCTACGCGGCTCGATTATCAGATCAGTGATCGAGACTCGCTGACCGGGCGCTTTACGATGACCCGTAATTTTACGGATGACCTCGGGGCCGCCAACGGCTCGTCGCCTTCGTTCACAAGAACGCTGACCGTGCGAGACTACACAACTCTGATTAACTGGAATCACACCTTTGGAACCACGCTGGTCAATCAAGCCCGCGTGCAGCTTGCGCCAAATAATTCTGCGCTGACGGAACCGCGCGAGCCCGCTCAAACAGGTGTGGTGTTGAGCAATCTGGCGAGTTTCGGTCGAGGCATTGACGCTCCTTATCTCGCCTATCAGGATCGCTACCAGTTCGAGGATACGTTGAGCTATACGGTCAGCGGTCACACGCTGAAGTTCGGCGGGTCTTATCGCCCTGTCACCTACGAACTTGAAAACGATTACTGGTTCGCGGGTGAATTCACGTTTTCGCCCGGCACTTTCCCCGTCACTCTGGCCGTTCCTGCCGCTGATCGCGCCGCATTTGTGGGCGCAGCCGCAGCCTTAGGCGTGACGGGCGCGCTCGTCCCGACA
>DATEKX010000682.1:0-9745 GCA_035277165.1 Blastocatellia bacterium
TAATCAGCGGCAAAATAGAGCTTGCGCGCGAACCGGCAGACCTTTCATTGCTTGTTCAATCGGCCTTTGCCGAAAGTCTTTCGACGGCTGAAGAACTCCGCATCAAAATGGAGTTGAGCTTGCCGACCGATTCAATCGTAAGCGACGTTGACCCTGTTCGCATTCAACAGGTGATGTCGAACCTGTTGAGCAACGCTTTGAAATTCACCCCGGCGGAAGGCTGGGTCTGGGTAACGCTCAAGCGCGACGAGAGCCTTGCTCCCTGCGCCGTCATCGAGGTGTCGGATTCCGGCATAGGCATCGAGACAGATTTCCTTGCGCACATTTTCGAGCGATTCACTCAAGCGCATGGCGGAATCAACCGGCGCTACGATGGCCTCGGTTTAGGGCTTGCGATCACGCGAGCGATTGTCGAAACGCACGGCGGGCGAGTAACTGCCGAAAGCGAAGGCGCAGGGCGCGGCAGTCGCTTCACTGTCAAACTGCCAATCACAAACAGCGCGAGCGAGGTCACTAATCAATCGAAAATATCGTTTGACGGCCCGCCCGAAAATCTCGGCCTGCGTGTGCTTGTGATTGAAGATTCGCGCGACACGATAGACCTGCTGAATTTGTGGCTCAACATATTTGGATGCGAAGCTGTAATGGCGACAGACGCGCTTGAAGGAATAAGGCTCGCAACAGAGAATAAGCCTGACCTTATTATTTCAGACATTGGAATGCCCGACATTGACGGGTATGAATTGATGCGACGGTTGCGCGCAACGCCCGGTCTTGAACAAGTGCCTGCAATCGCGCTGACGGGCTACGCACGCGAAGAGGATCGCGAGCTTGCGATGATTGCAGGCTACAACGCTCACCTGGCAAAGCCTGCTGAAATAGGCTACCTGCTCTATTTGATAAAGCAGCTCACTCGCCAATAAAAAAAGCCGCGCGTTTGAACCTTCAAGCGCGCGGCAGCCCATTGTTCAGCCCTTAAGGAGAAACTACATAAATGTGTATGATGCAGCGCGATGCTGGCTCATTAAAGACGACACCAACTCGTCGAGAGCGTCCAATTCTACAGGTTTTGATAAGACGGCATTGCAGCCGACCGACGCCGCGCATTCTTCGACCTCTACGGTATTCCACCCGGTCAGCAGGATCGTAGGAATGCGCTTCTCGGTCGAATCGTTGAGGCGGTGAATTATGCCGAACCCATCAATCTTCGGCATCACCAGATCAACAATGATGACGCCCGGTTGCTGCATATGAACCATTTCTATCGCATCGCACGAGGAGTTGACTACCAGCACCTCGTATTTTTCGAGAAAGTAGAGCTTCAACAGATCAGTCCAATCCTTATCATCGTCAATAATGAGAAGCGACTGTCGCTCGATAACATCGCGCGCTGTTCTGTTCATTCCTTTCATGCCCCTCCTTCGCCTGATTAACGCTTTAGATAATCAAGCTATCCTCGGTTGTTTGAATCCTTGCTTGCGACCGAACGGCGAATCGAACCTGTTAGAGTAAAGGCTTGCCGCGCTCTGCTTTTTAAAAATCAGACTGCATCTATCATTGGCCAGATCAACCAGCACCACATCGCCTTCGCCGATTTGTCGCGTCGCCATGATGTTTGAAAGCGGCAGCACTACGTTGCGCTCTATGGTTCGCTTGAGCGGGCGCGCGCCATACTTCACATCTGTGCCTTCGGCAAGAAGGAACTGCTTGGCGGATTCGGTGTAACGCAACATGAAGCGCCCGCCGCTCGTAGCCAGCACTCGACGCTGAACCGCTTGCAACTCAAGTTCAAGAATCTTTTGCATTGACTCGTCAGAGAGTTGTTTGAAGACGACCGTCTTGTCTATTCGGTTCATGAATTCGGGCGAGAATTTCCTGCGCGCGGCTTCGACGCCCACTTTGCTCATGTGATTATTGAGTATCTCGACGGGCGCGGCGCAAGGAACGCTGAAGCCAAGTCTGGTTTCAGTGAGCTTTTCCATTTCGCGCGCGCCGAGGTTTGAAGTCATGACGACTATAGTGCGCGAAAAATCCACCCGGCGATTGTCGCCCAGCGTGAGCGTTGCTTTATCGAGCACGCCCAAAAGCAATTGCCATAACGCGTCGCTGGCTTTTTCGATTTCGTCAAACAGAACCAGCGTCAGTTTTACGCGCTCTGTGTGATAGCTGTTGATATGTTCCTGTGTAAGAATTGGCGGCGTTTCGCGATGTCCGAGATAGCCCGGAGGCGAGCCAATAAGCTTGGCTATTTCATGCGAATGCTGAAACTCCGCGCAGTCAATTCTGATGAATGCGCTTGGGCTGCCGAACAGTATTTCCGCAGCAGCCTCGACCGAGCGCGTCTTGCCCGTGCCGGTTGGACCCAAAAACAAAAGCGTGCCGATTGGCCTGCCGGGCATGTTCAAACCTGCCTGATAAACTTGATATAACTGCGCGAGCGCGTTAACGGGCGATTCCTGCCCGATTACGCGCGCCAGCAATTGCTGCTCGAATCCCAGTGACTCTTCCGACTTGATAGTATGATCGAGTGCTGTGTATTCAGGCTCGCCAATCGCCTTCAATGTTTCTCCGAAATAATTCAGTTGCGCTACCATGTCCCCGCCCCCTTATTCGCCTATCCACTGTGACGTTTCTACTGATTTTATTCGTCGTCCGTGCCCTGTATCGGCAAGCGCTATGCCATTTGAATTATTCCTACAATGTTGACAATCACTTGTTACTTTTGGTGTTTAATATTTCAATCGCCTCGCAACGTTGCCACACGTTCGTTTCTATTATTCACAAAATATACTCTTATTAACTCGCCAAGAATCATCAACTCACAATATGGGAAACAGGCGACCTGCATAGCTTGTACTTATAGAGTTCATGCGCGCACGACCTACGTATGCTATCAATTCAGAGATTGTGAGCTTTCATTAGCTACCTGTATTTTAAAACACCGAGCGTTGTTCCATCCGTTTCTAAGGTGATCATTCCGTCACGGCCTGTTTGAAGCAGTCGCACGCCGCGCGCCGAATAACGATTCACAACGACTGCATGCGGATGGCCGAAGCGACTGCGCTCGCCTGCTGAAATCACGGCGTAGAGTGGATGCACTCTGTCTATAAAATTATCGGTCGAAGAAGACTTCGAGCCGTGATGCGGGACTTTCAAAACATCTGCTCGTAAGTCAACGTGAGATCGAGTGAGCGCGTCTTCGGTCGCGCGCTCTATGTCGCCTGCGAGCAATACTGAAATCGAACCATAGGTCAATCGCAGCACAACTGAATCATCATTGCCCGAATCGGCAACGGCTTCCGTCACGCGACGAGGCCACAATACTTCCACAGTTACGCCCTCAAGCTCGAATCGCTCGCCCGCGTTTACAGCAGACATTGGGATCGCGCGATCACGAGCTTCTACGGCGAAGCGCTTAAACTCGGCGTCATTTGCAGGCGCATAGCCCACAATCGCCTGACCTGTGTCAAAGCTCTTCATAACGTCTGAAAGTCCGCCCATGTGATCTGCATGCGCGTGCGTCGCAAGCACATAATCAACCCGTGTGCGACCCTGCGACCACAGAAAACGAGAGACGACTGCTTCGCCCACAGAGAATTCGCTTTTGAAAACAGATTCACTTTCCTGATCGCCCTGACCATCATCAATCGTTTGAGGCTCGTTCCCGAATCGTAATTCGCCGCCTGCATCAACAAGCATAGTCGCGCCGCGCGGGAAGACTACGAGCGCGGCATCTCCCTGCCCGACATCGAGAAAATGAATCGTGAGCATTCCGTTTGGTGAGACAGTCGCCGGTCGAATCACTGCGATCAGGGCTGCCGACAAAGCCAGCGCGCAAAACGATGCGGGAATGCGGAGACGCGAAGACGCGGCGCTCTTTCGTTCGACCGTGAACACGTGATCAATCGGACGCCATCTGTCTATCAGCACAACAAGCGCCGCCAGAGGGATGAAGTAAAGCGCATAGATGATCGAATGCCAGCCCTCGTAATGCGCTACGCGGAATGTGGCAAACGGGATGTCTGCGAAAGGCACAATCGCGTTGACCAGCGCGTCATGCGAGGCGACGATTATCCATCCCAGCTTCGCCGCAATCCAAGCGCTCGCAATAGCTCCCACTGCTAAGAGCATCAGAGCCGCCGTCAGCAACCCCGCCGTCACGTTCAACAAGATGCCTACGGGCGATACGCGATTGAAGTAAACGGCCATCAACGGGAGCGTCGAAAGCTGAATCATCGTTGATGCAATGACCAGCACTACTATGCCTCTGACTAAAGGCTGCGCGCGCAACCGCCCAAGTACGAGAGCCGCGCGGGCTTTATCCAGGCGATAACGAATCGGCGACCGGCTCATCTCTTTTCTGAATTTGCGCTCGTCCCAGAAGAGGGCCTCGGCAAGCGTCCTCACAGCTTGCGAACAACGCGGAGGGTGCGGCGCGTGCGCAGCCGGATGCCATTCGCCTATGCGGCGCAGAGTGTTTATAAGAGGGAGCGCAAGAGCTACTATGGCTGCAACCGCGATGAAGCTCAGTTGAAATCCTGGATCGGCCACCAGAGCCGGTTTCAAGGCAAGCATGACGAAAGCCGCAAGCGAAACCGTGTTGATGGATGCAGAGCGACGAAATATCAGCGGCCCGATAAGCCCCGCTGTGATCATCCAGGCGGCGCGCGTTACGGGCGGCGCAAGCCCCACCATCACAGCGTATGCCCATAACACGAATATTGAAATCAGCGTTCTTACAAGGCTGCGCCTTCGGAGCTTTGATCGCGCTTTCATAGACTTCCACGAAGCAGCGCTGACCGGCACACTCAACAACACCCACGCGATTAAACTTATGTGCGACCCTGAGATTACAAGCACGTGAAAGGTCGCGCTCTCGCGTAATCGCTGGCTGGCTTGCGGGTCTAAGAAATAACTATTGCCGACGAGCATAGCTTTCAACGTTCCCGCTACGCGCGCTTCAACGTGCGCGTCAATTGCGCTCATCATGCGAAGACGAAGATGATAGAGCCAGCCAAGCAGCGGGTTCGCACGCGCTTGACCTAGCGGCTCGATCAGCAGCGAGCTTTTAATCACGCCTTTCAGGTCGTAACCTTTGCGTTCGAGAAATTCGTTGAAGTCGGGCGAGCCGGGGTTGCTATAGCTGCGCGCGCGATCAAGCCTGACGAGCACCCGCACGCGCGAGCCGTAATCGAGCGCGAGCTTATTGAACTGATTCGTCGCTTCGCTGTCGGCAAGCCCGATCATCAATCGCGCGACGCCGGACGCTCGTATATCCTCGCCACGCACGCGAACGCTCTCCGCCTCTACATCCAGAAAGCGGGCTGCTGGCGCAGGCTCGGGCGGCGCAAGCAACCTGCCTGTCAACTCCGCCGCATCGTCAGGCGTGATGATCTGTTCATCGAACAGTCGTTTGAGCCTGGAATCCTTCGGGCTTACACGCTCGCACTCGGAAAGCAATGCGCCCATTGCAGCGAAGCTCGCAAGCAAGGCAAGCGTGGCAGCAGCGCTTTTCGAGTTGACGATAAAACTGATCGCAACAGCGATGGCGGCGACGGCGATCATCGCCCCGTACAACGGCGCAGGCTCAATCCACCGGTCAACGAGAATCCCTGTGACGAGCGCGGCTGTCAGATAAAGAAAAGGTTGTCGGCATGGTAAAAGGTTAGACTCGACTGACGCAGCGACACCGAGACGCCGAGATTCATCGCTTACGTTTGATGACGGGACAAACAAATTCACAGCCTCATCATTGCAGCTTCTTGTGTGGCTTCTCTGCACGGCTTTGCTCGCAGTAGTGTTGACAATAATGCGCGCAGCGATTACTAATCTCAATATGAGCGCCGGGCCATTAGATGACCTACAACAGAAAGTGCTTGAATTTGCCAGAGCGACCGAAGCACCTGAAGAATCGTTTCTGATGAAGCGGTTTTCACCAGACGACCGGGACCAGGTGCAATCTATTATTGATGGATTGACGCTCTCGCTTATCAGCTACTGCTATCACCGCCACCCGCGCGGCGAGAACGTGCACGAGGTAATGGAAAAGCTCGACTCGGTTGATCCTGATTCGGATGAAGCCCACGAGCTTGAGAACCGCGCAGATGACGCGGCAGCCCTTCAGATACCTTTCATTGTTACGCTCAACCGCATGGTCGAACAGTACTACGACCTGCGCCGCCGCCTCGAAGACAGGCTCCACGCCAAAAAGTGATAAGCCGGTCTTTCATGTATTCGGATAGTAATCGTAATACTGCTGCGGCTTCCCTACCGTATCCACAATAGACCAGATATGAAGCGCGATATTTGGAAGGAACAACAATATCCACGTCCACAGGGGATTGAATACCGTTATGTTCAATCCCAGGCACAGCCAGAATTTCCAGGCATCTTTTTTGTAAGTATATAACCACGTCCAGAAGCCGAGAAATACCGCCAGCAAAATAGCGGCTGTCTTGTCTTTTCGTTCGACGTAGGCAGGCATAGGAGCAGGCGCAAACCCATACCCTTGAGGGACAAGAGGCGACTGCTGCTGCTGATAGTTCTGCTGTGGATAAGGCGACTGCTGATAACTTTGTTGCGGATAGGGAGGTTGCTGATAAGGCTGTTGCTGATAAGGTGGTTGCTGATAAGGCGATTGCTGCTGATAGGTCGGCGGCGCTGATTGATCAACAGCAGAGGGTGGTGTCCATGAAGGAATCGAACTTCCACAGCGCGAGCAGAATCGAGAAGTATCACTGATAATCTGCCCGCAGGATTCACATGGCATTTGTCCCATTGGTTCGCCTCAACTTTTCTATGCCGGGTTTGATGTGGGCGGCTTTGCGCCACGCGCTCATCTTTTAGCAACTGGAAAAATAATGACCGATTGCGGCGCGCCTGTCCAGGCAATCATCAGCCGATCACTTTTCATTTCCGAGGATTGCCAAATACGAACTCCTCAGTTGTTTTGAAGAGGGCAGTTCAGCCTATTCATCTGCATCATCGCCATCATCGGCAGTCGCATCGCCGGGCGAAGAGCCTTTTATCTCAGCAGAGATTTCCGCTCGTCTCTGCTTGGCGAGCTTCATTATCAGCGACAGATGTTTTCGCGCGCGGCGCGCGGCGGCCTTGTTGCCCTTCTGGCGAAAGACCATATTTTCGGCGGCGAACCGGCCTACCTCGATAAGCAGTTGTCCGGTAGTACTGCCCTGCGCGCGGCGGTCAAACAGGCGGCGGTCTTGCCCTGTGCGACGATCTGGCATGCCGGGCGGCGGGCCGAGGTCTTGTTTGCGCCGGTCTTCGCCCGTGCGCCTGTCTTCCCCTTCGCGACGTTCGTCCGGGGTAAGGTTGAAAGCCTTGTCGTCTTCCATCTCTGTCTCCACTGGAGTATGTTCTGTCCTGCTAAGTTGTGCGTGACTCGTAAGGAGCCAAAATGTCTACAGCACGCGCTAGTCTATCATAGAGTGAGCCGGTTGCAAGATTAGTTTTGACCTTGCAAGAACGGTTAAGACTTGAGCATTTCTCTGGCATGTCGGCGTGCGCTTTCGGTTATCTCTGCGCCCGTCAACATGCGCGCGATCTCTTCGACGCGCCCGCGACGGTCAAGTTTTTCCAGACTGATCTCCGTGCGGCCCGCGACGACCTCTTTGCGCACCAGCAAATGAGAATCGGCGAAGCGCGCTATTTGCGGCTGGTGCGTGACGCAAAAGACCTGATTGGTTTCTGACAGTTTCTTAAGTTTGACGCCGACGGCTTCGCTCACTCTTCCGCCGATGCCTGTGTCAATCTCGTCAAAGACAATCGTGCGCGGGAATTCCGACGCATTCGCAATCGTCTTCAAAACGAGCATCAATCGCGAAGCCTCGCCGCCCGATGCTACTCGCGCAAGCGGACGAACAGCCTCGCCGATGTTTGCCGAAAAGAAGAATTCCACTCGATCAATCCCGCGCGGCGTAAAACAGGTTTCGGCTTCTGCCGTCTCCAGTTCCGCTTCTGCGGGCGCGATTATCTGCGCCTGAAACCTGGCGTGCTCCATTGCAACATCAGCAAGGTCGCGCTCGACCGAGCGCTCGAATTTCTTTGCCGCGCGCGCCCGCTCGCCGTGAAGCTTGCGCGCAAGTCCGATATATTCCGCGCGCGCAGATTGAAGTTTGGCCCGAAGCTCTGCCTCGCGCTCGTCCGCGCGCTCTATGTGACGCAATCTATCTTCAGAGCGCGCCAGATGATCCAATGCGTTTTCAATCGAGCCGCCGTACTTGCGCTTCAATCGAGACATCTCGGCAAGCCTCAGCTCTATCTCCGCCAGTCGTTCAGGGGAGAATTCCAGCCGGTCTGCGAAATCGCGCAGCGAGAATGCCAGGTCTTCAAGCAGCGCCCGCGCAGATTCCAGCCCTTCGAGATAACCGCGAAACGTGGATTCGTACTGGCTCAACTCTTCGACTCGCCGCGCAGCCTGGCGAATGCGCGTTATGGCCGAATCGCCGTCTTCATAAACAAGCCCGAAGCTCTCGCCGCAAATCGTTGTGAGTTTTTCGACATTCGTTAATCGCCGTCGCTCTTCTTCGAGCCGTTCGTCTTCGCCGGTTGCGAGGCTGGCGCGTTCAAGCTCGTTGATTTGAAATCGCAGCATATCTATCAACTGAAACTTTTCGGCTTCGTCCCGGCGAAGCTCATCAAGCTCGCGCCTGAGTGCGGCCCATCGTTTTTGCGAAGCGGCTGTCTCTTGTTTGAGAGCGGTGACGTTTGCGTAAGCATCGAGCAGTTCAAGATGTGTGTCGGGACTGAAGAGCGTTTGTTGTTCGCCCTGCCCGTGAATGTCTACGAGAAAAGGTCTGAGGTCGCGCAGAAGCGATTGTGTAGCAAGCTGATTGTTGATGAAGATTTTATTTCGACCGTTGGCGGCAAGCTCGCGGCGAATTATGATTTCGTTCGCCTCGCGGCCTTCGATTGCTATGCCTGCCGCCTGAAGCATCTCTTCAAGCTCAGGATTTCGCCCGACGGAAAAAAGCCCTTCGATAAAAGCGCGCGTTTCGCCTGCTTTCAGAAGGTCGGACGTGAAACGGCCTCCGATCAACACGCCCAGCGCGTCAACAATGATCGATTTGCCTGAGCCTGTCTCGCCCGTCAGCAGGTTAAGTCCCGGCTCGAACTCGACTCTCAGTTCATCAATCAGCGCGATGTTTGAAATGTTGAGCAGCGTCAGCATAAATCACTGGCCTCTGACATCTAACCTCTAGTCTGTGATATGTCAAGTATTCGTTTCACACCGTCAAGCAAATCGTCGGCTATGATCGCAGGCATACACGGCCATCTATCTTGACTGGCAAGCGTCTGTCGCCCGTAGCCGGTCATCACCAGCACGCCGCGAGTGCCCGCGTTTGTCGCAAGATTGATGTCGCTCGCCTTGTCCCCGATCATATAAGAGTGCGCAAGATCAATATCGTGTTCGCGCGCGGCTTGCCGGAGCATGCCAGTTCCCGGCTTGCGGCAATCGCACATTTTACGATAGAGGTCATCTCCTATGCGCGGGTGATGAGGGCAGTAGTAGATACCGTCAATGTGCGCTCCATCTCGCGCCAACTCTTCACGCATTCGATTATGAATCGCATTGAGCGTAGCTTCTGTGTACAAACCGCGAGCGATGCCCGATTGATTCGTTATCACTATCGCCTTCAAATTCGATTCGTTGATCAATCGCACGGCTTCAGCCGCAAAGGGGTAGATAATCAAATCATCGGGCGTAGATATATAACCGCTGTCTTCG
>DATEKX010000683.1:0-6331 GCA_035277165.1 Blastocatellia bacterium
ATGCTTTAACGGACATAGAATACTCGTTTGTAATCAGGTCGCTCCTACGGAGCTACGAAATCATTTTGCGTTCTGCTGCTATAGACAGGTCGCCCCTACGGGGCTGCGTGTCTACATTCGCTTTGCCGCTTTCAATCGGCAGACCCCACGTGGTAGTTCGCTGATGTTCGACGTGCTCGATGAATCGAATGATTGAAGAGTCCGCTTTGATCGGAGTCCGAAAGTTAAACTTGATGGTTTCAAATATAAGCGTGTCGCCTTTGGCGAAATAGGCTCCGACTACGCGCGTCAGAAGAAGCAGGACGCGGCTGAATGCTTTTCCGAAAATCCCTTTTCTCTTGCGAGTGACAAGTATCGTTTGCCCTTCGGACTTTCCATCACGCGTCGGCTTGAGCGCAAAAATAATATGAAAGTGCAAAAAATCCGGCCCGATTGTTACAGTTCCCGTGCTTCCAAACCAGTAGCATAGAACGTAAGTCAGCGCGCCTTTATAAAAGCGGCTAACGAATCGCGTGAAAAAGGAAGCTGGTTGCACCTTTGTCGTGTTGCGAAAGATTATGCAGTTGTCGTTAACGGTTGTCGGCTCAAGCTTCAAATCAACGGGGAGATTGTGCACAGAGTTGAAATGCTGCGCGTCAATTGCGTTGATCATCATAACGTTGGGGTGGCATCGTTTCGTAAAGCGATTCGCAAGACGAAACTCGACCTCTTGATTTTCCAACTCCGGGACGAAAGGAAGGCTTGCGCGCGGCTCGCCTCCCGCCCATATCCAGACAAGGCCGTATCGCTCACGGACGGGCCACGACTGGACGGGTGGTACAAAAGATGAATCGCGCTGGCATGGAATCTCTATGCAGCGGCCTTCTCGGTTATACTTCCAGTAATGAAACAGGCAGCGGATGTCGTTGCCTTCCACTTTGCCTCCGGCCAGATGCGCGCCCATGTGAGGACAGTAAGCGTCGAGCGCGACGACCGCGTTATCTTCGCCGCGATAGATAACCATCTCTCTCCCAAAAAACAAAAGCGCCTTCGCCCTGCCGCGTTTGACTTCCGTCGAGCGCATTGCCCAATACCAGCCTTCAACAATTCTTTCCGCGTTGTTGAATACCTTGATGTCGTTCGTTAAATTCATGGCTTGCGCTGAGGGATTATAGGAGCGCGCTTGAGCTTGACGCAAATCCGGCATGGCTATAATCTGACGGCTTCCTGGCTCCGAACAAACAATGAATGAGAAACAGGCTGAAATCTCATGACCCCATCTCAGAAGATTCGCGATTACGTCTTTGAAGAGAAGATCGGCGAGGGCGGAATGGGCGCGGTCTATCGCGCGCGGCACACTTTGCTGGACAAGCCCGTTGCCATAAAGATTCTCTCCGATCAGTTGTTGACCAGCCCAGAATTTGGAGAGCGATTCCTGCGCGAAGCCGTAGCGCAGGCTCGTCTTCTCCATCCCAACATCGTGCAGGTCACGGATTTCTTTCAAGAGAACGGCAGGTATTATCTCGTCATGGTGCTCGTCGAAGGCGAGTCTTTAGAACAGCGCTTGACCAGAAACAAACCTCTGCCTCTAAACGAGGCGCTGCGCATCTCGGCAGATGTGCTTGCGGCGCTCGACTACGCGCATCAACGCGGGTTGATTCATCGCGATGTCAAAACATCGAACATCCTGCTCGACAAAGAAGGCCGCGCTTATCTGGCTGACTTCGGCATCGTGCTGATGGTCGGCGCGGAACGAAAGACGCGCACGGGTTCAACCATCGGCACTGCTTTTTACATGAGTCCTGAGCAGATTCGCCGCCCTCGCGCGATTGATCATCGCACGGACGTTTACAGTTTCGGCTGCGTGTTATACGAAATGCTGACGGGGCACACGCCATTCGAGAAAGGCGATGAAGAAGGCGATACCGATTTCGTAATCAAAGACGGGCATGTGAATCGCAGGCCCGACCCGCCGCGATTGAAAAACCGTATGCTTCCCGCAGCCGTTGACGGCATCGTTTTGAAAGCGCTCAACAAAAATCCTGATGAGAGGTATTCGGGCTGCGGGGAATTCGCGCGCGCTCTCGTTGGTCTGGGAGTTCAAGTGCCGCCTCCCATACCAGACCCTCCGATTCCCCTCCCAGAGCCAGTTCCGCCTTTTCCAACGCCGATTCCACAGCCGGTTCCACCGCTCCCGGAACCGATTTCGCACGGGCTTATCATCAGCCCGCGCGAGCGCACGAAATTCATAGCGCTGTTCGCCGGTTTGAGCGCGCTTGCTCGCGCAATAGGCATAACATCAGCTTCGGCCATAATGGCCGACAGCGCCAGATATTTGGATTTCAGCAGTCTGTCGGTTTTGACATACCTTTCGATAGGCGCGCTTGAAGGATTCATCACCGGCGCTCTGCTTGCCGCCGCGCAATTCTTACTGCTGAAGAAATACACGACGGCTGCAAAAGCCTGGGCCATTGCAACTGTCCTGGGGTTCACCATCAGCTATATATTCGCCGAACTGGTAGTGGCATATCGCGCTTTCGGATTAGTAAAAACGCTGACATTCGTTTTCATCTATAGCTGGATGATCGCAACAGTTGTCCAATGGCTGGCGATACGCAGGTTGGTCAAAGGCAGCGGGCAATTGATCATCGCCGCTTTTTCCGCTTCGACGCTCTGGTTTTTAGTGACGCTCGTTTTATCACCAGCCGGAAGCTGGGTGACCGTTTTCATCAGAGCATTTCTTGCAGGACTCGCGCTCGGTCTTGCTCAGGCGATATGTTTCACTCGGTTCGAGAAAGCGTAAGCGAAAATTTGAGAGATTGCTTTAGAAAGAAGCTCCGTAGGAGCGACCTGTCTATAGTAACAGGCGAGCAAGCGATTAGTAGCTCCGTAGGAGCGACCTGTTGATTGCGAGGTCGCTCCTACGGAGCTACAGAAAATACTAAAAACCTGAAACTATAGACAGGTCGCCCCTAACGGGGCTACTAAATAGCTTTCAGTGATTAAGAGAAACACGCATGGCAACCGTCAATTGTCACAATTGCCATTCTGAAAATTTATCGCAGGCAAACTTCTGCGAAACGTGCGGCATACGATTGAACTCCGGCACGCAGTCGCCTGTGAAATCATGGGTAATCGGCAGCGCGCGCGATTGCGACATAGTCGTGGCGCAGCCGACCGTATCGGGCCATCACTGTCGGCTCACCGAGGCAAACGGCGAGTTCACGCTTGAAGACCTTCGCTCGACCAACGGCACTTTCGTCAACGGATTTCGCATAGAAGCAAAAGTAAAAATATCTCGGAATGATTCGATCACGCTCGGACTCAGCACGCCCATGCCGTGGCCCAAGACCGACAGCGGAACAATACGCATGGTGCCGTCGAAAATAATTAACATCGGGCGTGACACGGATAACGACGTAGTGCTCGATTACCCGATGATCTCTGCTCATCACGCCCGCATCACGAGCGCGCAGGGCAAGCATTTCCTTGAAGACCTCGGCTCGACAAACGGCACAAGCCTGGGCAGCCCTGAACGAAAGATTTCAAAAACTGAATTATCCCCGGATGACACAGTTTACTTTGGCTCGTTTCCGATTCCCGCTTCACGTTTGCTCGAAAAAGTTTCGCTCGGCGAAAAGCCTCACACTTCGATCAAGTTTGACGGCGCTTCGATGGTGCTTGGTCGAGACCCCAACTGCGATCACCCGCTCGATCATCCGATGGTCTCGTGGCATCACGCGCGGCTGTTAAAAACGAATAACGATTACATGGTCGAGGACCTCGGTTCGACCAACGGCACTTTCGTCAATGGGCATCGAATATCGGGCGCAGTCCGTGTCAACGCTGGCGACGCGATAGGGCTTGGCAGCTACACATTCGTTTTCACTGCCGCAGGAAACATCGAGCAGCGCGACTATCGCGGCAATGTGACGATTGAAGCGAAGGGCATCGCGGTTGAAGTGACGCGCAAGCGAAAACGCTTAATCGAAGATGTGTCGCTTACGATCTACCCTTCGGAGTTTGTCGGGTTGATGGGTCCGGCTGGCGCGGGAAAGACGACGCTGATGAACTCGCTCAATGGCTACACGCGACCTGCCAAAGGAACAGTCTTCGTCAACGGGCAAGACCTGTATCAAAACTACGATCAATTCTGCGGGCACATCGGCTATATGCCGCAGGACGACATCATGCATCGCGACCTTACAGTCGGCCAGGCGCTTTATTACGCGGCGCGGCTGCGCTTGCCCGCCGATTACACGGACGCAGACATACGCGCGCGAATTCAACACGTGTTGAGCTTGCTTGAGATGGAAGGGATTGAAGACGTAGTCATCGGCTCGCCCGAAAAGAAAGGCATCAGCGGCGGCCAGCGCAAGCGCGTCAATCTGGCGATGGAGTTGTTGAGCGACCCTTCGATACTCTTTCTTGACGAGCCAACGTCAGGACTTGCGGCAGACGACGCGCTGAACGTGATGCAGGTGCTTAGGAACCTGGCCGACGCGGGCAAGACCATCATTCTCACGATTCATCAACCGGGTCTCGACGTTTTCCGAATGATGGACAGCCTTGTGATCGTATCGAGAGATAAGCGGTCGTCTGAGCCTGCGCACATGGTCTACTTCGGCCCTGCCTATCCAAACTCTATCGAGTTTTTCAATCCCAATGGAATCCCGAATGCGAAGCCCAACGTCGAGCCTTCGCCCGATGAAGTGCTCAGAGGGCTTCGCGGCGCAAGCACCAGCGAATGGGTCGCGCGCTACAACGCATCGGTTTACAAACGCCAGTATGTTGACGAGCGAGCGGGCAGGCGTCCATCTGATTCGGCACAGCCCGTTGCGCCAAAGATCGGGCGCGAGATTAATCTGTCGCAGTGGTGGACGCTCGTAAGACGAAACCTCGCGATCAAGATTCAAGACCGTTGGTATACGGCCATCCTGCTTGCGCAGGCTCCGATCATTGCGCTGATGCTTGTGCTTGGATTCGGCGGAGCGGCGAGGAACGAAACTGCTCCGGGTTTCGGCAAAACCATCGCTACGATCTTTCTCGTTTGCATATCGGCGATCTGGTTCGGATGCTCGAACGCCGCAAGAGAGGTCGTTAGCGAATGGGCGATCTATCACCGCGAGCGCATGGTGAATTTGAAGATCCCGTCATACGTGGCTTCAAAGCTCGCGGTGCTTGGCGCAATCTGTTTTCTACAGTGCGCAGTGCTGGTCGCAATCGTTCATGGCGGCATCGGGTTGAAGGTCTCGCCGCTATTGATGCTCGCGGTGCTGACGCTGGCCTCGTTCGTCGGGCTCGCGCTTGGACTGACTGTGTCGTCGCTGGCTCGGACATCAGAAGTAGCCATCGGATTAATTCCTGTAATTTTGATCCCGATGGTGATATTCGGCGGATTGCTTTCGACTCTTCATCTCGAAGAAGGCCCGATAAGCCACGTCAACGATCCAGTCGTTTCGCGATGGGCATTCGAGGCGCTGCTGATTTCAGAAAGCGAAGAGCGCGGCTGCTGGAAGGTTTTTCCTTTTCAGGACTCCTCGACTTCAAGGCCGAAAGCGAAAGCCGTAGATGTTGATTGCACTACAGGGCGACTTCAATCGCAGTTCGATCAAAACCAGACGGCGAATTTGAAAAGCATTGATGATGATATCCACGATATGGGAGAAGGATTCTTTCCCGAAAAAAAGCGAGTGGGAGTTCCGGCTTGCCTCGGGATACTTGCGGTGATGCTTGCGGCGCTCACCTCTGCAATGATGTTGATTCTCAAGATGCGCGACGTTCATTGAAGGAGCACGGACGTGAACCAGACAAACCTCAGAGTCGGCGCGAAGTCTCACACTGGAAATGTGCGAACCGAAAATCAGGATCGCATGGGTCGGTTCCCTTCGCCGTTCGGTGAACTGTATATAGTCGTTGACGGCATGGGCGGGCACAAAGGCGGCGCGGCGGCGGCGAGTATGACTGTTGACGGGCTTGAAGCTCACCTCAGAAATATTCCTCAGACAACTCCGCCCGAGCAGGCGCTTCAAATCGCTGCCCAGAGGACTAACGCAGAGATTTATCAAAAAGCTAACGACGGCGACCCTGAGACAGCCAACATGGGAGCGACCCTCGTGCTCGGCCTTGTAACCGGCGCGCGATTAATAATCGCGCATGCGGGCGACAGCCGCGCCTACCTGTTTCGCGATGGCAAGCTTTCCCGCCTCATGCGCGATCACTCTGTCGTGCAGCGAATGATTGATCACAATATGCTCACAGAGGAGCAGGCGCGCGACCATCCCGACTCAAATGTCATCACTCGCGCATTCGGGCAGAAACCTGAAATCGAATTGGAAGTATCGGCCCCGTT
>DATEKX010000684.1:0-7406 GCA_035277165.1 Blastocatellia bacterium
GCTTTGATCTCAAACAAGTCACCCAGCAGTTGCAGGACGAAGGTGTGCAGGCGTTCGAGGATTCATTCCGCAATTTGATGGGCACCATATCCTCGAAACAAGCCGCCATCTCTACGGGCATACTCGACAGGCAAACGGCGACACTCGGCTCATACGCCGAGGCCGTGAAAGAAACGATTGCGCGCGCAGATAAAGAGCAGTGGATTCGCCGCATCTGGCGCAAAGACCCGACTCTGTGGAAAGACGACGAAGCGCACCAGAATATCATCCGCAATGGGCTTGGATGGGTCACTGTCGTAGATCAAATGGTCGTGCAGGCAGGCGAGCTTTCGGCTTTCAGCGACCGCGTGCGCAATGATGGGTTTACTCACGTCCTGCTTCTGGGCATGGGAGGCAGCAGCCTTGGCCCCGAAGCTTTTCGCCGTATCTTTGGCAAGGTCGAAGGTTTCCCCGAATTGCACGTGCTCGACAGCACAGACCCCTTGACTGTGAAAAGCTTTGAGGAAAGCGTTGATCTGCCTCACACGCTTTTCATCGTGTCGAGCAAGTCGGGCACGACGACCGAGCCGCTGATGTTCTACAAATATTTTTTCAATCGAATGCGCGAAATCAAAGGCGACCGCGCGGGCGAGAATTTCATAGCGGTAACCGATCCCGGAACATTGATGGAAGCGATGGCCAAAGGCGACGGATTCCGTCGAATCTTTCTCAACCCGCCTGATATAGGAGGCCGTTATTCAGTGCTGTCTTACTTCGGAATGGTTCCGGCGGCGCTGCAAGGCTTTGACTTCAAGTGCCTGCTTGATCGCGCTGACACCATAACTCATGCCTGCGCACATTTTGTGCCTACTGCGGATAATCCTGCGGCGAGGCTTGGAGCAGTACTTGGAACGCTTGCCGTTGCCGGACGCGATAAGCTCACGCTTTCAACCTCTTCGGAGATTGCCTCGCGCGGGCTGTGGATCGAGCAACTGCTCGCAGAAAGCACGGGCAAAGAGGGCAAAGGCATCATCCCCATCGCGGGCGAGCGGCTGGGCGCTCCCGGCGTATATGGGGACGACCGCCTCTTTGTTCATATAGGCGTCGGAGAACCTGATGCCGATACGGAAAGCAAGCTTAGTGCGCTTGAAGCGGCAGGGCATCCGGTGGTGCGCCGCACGCTCAGAGACGCTTTTGATCTGGGCGAGGAGTTTTACCTGTGGGAGATGGCGACAGCCATCGCAGGCAAGATAATCGGGATCAATTCTTTCGATCAGCCGAACGTGCAAGAGAGCAAGGACAACACCAAGCGACTGCTCGAAGAGTATAAGAAGAATAATGCTTTGCCTGCTCAGGAGCTTGGCACAGAAGGCCATGGGCTGAAAGTATTCTGCGAAGCCGAAACGCGCGCAGAGCTTGGCGAGCTGCCGCTCGACCAGTTCATCATAGCGCACCTCAAACGCGCTGGCGCTGGCGATTACATCGCGCTGCTCGATTACATTCAGGAGACCCCGGAGCACGACGAGTTGATTCAGACGATTCGCATACATCTGCGCGACGCGCTTCGAGTCGCAACGACTACGGGCTACGGGCCGCGCTTCCTGCACTCGACCGGGCAACTGCACAAGGGCGGCCCCGCGAGCGGCGTCTTCGTGCAGGTCACTGCCGATAACGCCATAGATGTGCCTTTGCCGAACGAGCCTTTCACTTTCGGTATTTTGAAAGAGGCGCAGGCGCTTGGCGATTTCCAATCGCTTGCGAGCCGTCACCGCCGCGCGATTCGCGTTCACCTTGGAAAAGATGTGACTGCCGGATTACGCACTCTGTTGGAGATAGTCCAAAACGGCTTACCGATCACTCAAGGTCAGGCGAATTAAACGATGAATGACGAATGATGAATGATGAACGGAAGATTTCAGATTTCACATCTGAGATTTGAAATCATCCTGTTCATCATTCGTCGTTCCGCGTTCATTATTTCACTCAGGTGGACAAGCGTATGACTGAAACAAACGCCCCTTCGTCGCATATCGCGCTTGTGATTTCCGACATTGACGGCACGCTCATCACTTCAAACCACGAGATTGCCGAATCAACAAGGCAAACTGCCGCGCGACTCTACGAGCTAGGGATACGGCTATCGCTTTCAAGCTCGCGCCCGCCGCGTTCAATTCGCCCGCTTGCCGAATCGCTCGCGCTTCGTTCGCCGTTCGCGGCATTTAACGGCGCTCTGTTGATTACTGCTGACGGCGATGTGAAAGCCCGCAGCGTCATTCCTGTTTCGGTCATTGCGCGCGTCAAAGCAATCGCGGACGAGTACGGACTGGGCGTGTGGGCTTATGACGAGATCGATTGGTGGGCACCCTGGCGTGACGCTTTCGTTGATCGCGAAGAACATACTTCGGGCTTCAGCCCACGGATTGAAGGATACGATGATCGAATCCGCCAGGAAGTAAACAAGCTCACAGTCGTCGGCAAACCTGAACTTGTTGCAGAGGCCGAGAAGCGTGTGTGGAAAGAACTGCCGAACGATGTATCGGCCTCGAAATCCAAGCCTCGTTTTCTAGACGTAACCGCTTACGGCATTCACAAAGGCACGATAGTCGTTCGCCTCGCTGAAGTGTTTCACGTTTCGACCGATCAGGTAGCCGTCATCGGCGACGGGCCGAATGACATTTCAATGTTCGAGCAGGCTGGCATGAGCATAGCTATGGGACAGGGCGTGGACGAGGTTATCCGAGCCGCAAGCTACATCACTTCCTCAAACGACAGCGACGGCTGGTCGCGCGGGATTGAAAAGTACGTGCTCGGCACAACGCAACCGGATGGAGTATAAGGTTGAACAATGTCTACTGAAGAAGCAAAAGCAAAGAAAGCGCAATTCGGCATGATCGGCCTCGCGGTGATGGGCCGCAACCTCGCGCTGAATGTCGAAGAGCATGGTTTTCCTGTCGCCGTCTGGAATCTCGAAACCGATTGGGTTGACGCTTTTGTCAACGAGAACCCGACGAAACAGTTCATCGGCACAAAGACGTTTGAAGAGTTTGTTGCCGCGCTCGAACGGCCTCGCCGAATAATGATGATGATTAAAGCGGGCGTGCCGGTTGATCTGACTCTTGAGAAACTCAAACCGCTTCTCGACGACGGAGACATCGTTATTGACGGCGGCAACTCTTTCTACAAAGACACGCAGCGGCGCGAAGCGGATTTGCGAAGCGCCGAGTTGCGCTTCGTCGGCTGCGGAGTATCGGGCGGCGAAGAGGGCGCTCGCAACGGCCCTTCGCTTATGCCCGGCGGCGCGCGCGAAGCTTACGATCACCTTCGCCCCGTTCTGGAAGCAATCGCCGCAAAAACCGAATCAGGCCCGTGCGTGACATACGTCGGGCCGGACGGCGCAGGCCACTTCGTCAAGATGGTTCACAACGGTATTGAGTACGGCGACATGCAGCTTATCGCCGAAGCTTATGACATCCTTCGTAACGCGCTCGGACTTACAGCCTCAGAGCTTGCAGACATATTCGATGAATGGAATCGCGGCCCGCTTAACTCGTTCCTCATCGAAATCACCGCGCGCATCTTTCGCTTTCGAGATGAAGAGACGGGCAAGCCGCTCGTTGATCTCGTGCTCGACCAGGCAGAGCAAAAAGGTACGGGCAAATGGACTGTGCTTGAAGCCATCGGGCTTGGCGTGCCGATTCCAACCATCGCTTCGGCCATTGACGCGCGATTCATGTCCAGCATGAAAGATGAGCGCGCAGTGGCGAGCAAAAAGATCAAAGGGCCCAGAAAGCAACGCTCAAGAGGCGACCGTCGAAAATTGATTCAAGCCGTTCACGACGCGCTCTATGCGTCGAAGATATGTTCTTACGCGCAAGGCATGAGCGTGATCGGCAAAGGCTCTGAGGCACACAACTGGGGAATTCAGTTGAGCGAGATGGCGCGAATATGGAAAGGTGGGTGTATAATCCGTGCGCAGTTCCTTGACTCGATTATGAATGCCTACACGCGCCGCGCCGATTTGCCAAACCTTTTGCTCGACGATGAATTCAATCGCTTTATCACATTGGCGCAGGCGAACTGGCGGCTGGCAGTGAAGACAGCGCAAGGCTCAGGCATCGCGGTGCCTGCGATGAGCGCGAGCCTCTCTTACTTCGACAGCTATCGCGCAGCGCGATTGCCGCAAAACCTGACACAGGCCCAGCGCGATTACTTCGGCTCGCACACATACGAACGCACGGATCACCCTGAGCGCGGGCACGTTCACACAGACTGGACCCCGTAAGGAGAAACCATGACATCACAACAATATTCGACGGGCGATGATCAAACCGCAACGACTGAACAGACGCGAGTGCTGGCCATAGATATTGGAGGGTCGGGATTGAAAGCCGCGATTCTCGATCTGGACGGCCAAATGCTGACCGAGCGAGTGCGCGTCGAGACTCCGCTCCCCGTCACACCCGACGTGCTGCTTAAGGCGCTGGTGGATTTGATAGACTCGCTCAGAGATTACGACGTGGTGTCGGTTGGATTTCCCGGCGTCGTTCGTAAAGGAAAGATAATCACAGCGCCCAATCTCGGCACTGAAGTATTGAAAGGCTATGATCTGGGTCTTGCGCTTGAGAAACAACTGGGCAGGCCCGTGCGCGTGCTCAACGATGCCGACATGCAAGGGTTCGCGGCCATCGAGGGGAACGGAGTCGAAATGGTCATCACGCTTGGAACTGGTTTCGGGTCTGCGCTGTTTTTAGACGGCGAGCTTGGCCCTCATCTTGAGATAGCGCATATTCCATTTCGCAATAGCAAGGACTACGACGCGCAGCTTGGCGATAAAGCGCGCAAGAAGGTAGGCAAAAAGAGGTGGAACCGCCGAGTCAAGCGTGCCATCGAAACGATGCGGATACTGACGAATTTCGACAAGCTCTACATCGGCGGCGGCAACTCAGACAAGATCAACTTCAAGCTCGACCCGGACATTCAGATCGTTTCAAACGAAGCCGGAGTAAAAGGCGGGGCGTGGCTCTGGCGCAATCGTAATGAAGACAAGCCTTGAGGGAAAACGCATGTCTACGAAGATGTTGAACAAGTCAGACGCGCAGGTTCGCATTTACAAGGATGCGGACGAACTTGCGCTCAAAGCTGCGCGCCACTTCGCGCGATTGGCCGATCAATACTGCCTCGGCTGCGGGCGATTCACAGTAGCTTTATCGGGAGGCTCCACTCCGCGAAAGATGCTTTCGCTTTTGGCCGCAGAACCTTTTCTCGACACAGTGCCGTGGTCTTCGATCTATTTTTTCTGGGGCGACGAGCGCGCGGTTCCTCCAGATCATGCGGACAGCAATTACAGGATGGCGCGCGAGACGTTGCTTGAAAAAGCTCCTGTGCCTGCGGAAAACATATTCCGCATACCGGCTGAATTGCCGGACGCGGCGCTCGCAGCCAACCAGTACTCGGCGACCCTGAAAGAGTTTTTTCTTTCAGACCCGGAAGCGACTCAAGGCGACCCGTCGAGCTACGTGCCTCGGTTCGATCTGGTGTTTTTAGGCATGGGGCCGGATGGGCACACGGCATCGCTTTTCCCCGGCACGGACGGGCTATATGTCAATGATCGCATAGTCGTCGCCAACTACGTTCAGAAGTTCAGCGCCTATCGAATCACGTTCACGGCTGCGCTCATCAACAACGCGCGTAATGTAACATTCGTCGCTGGGGGAGCGGATAAAGCGGACGCGCTCCGAGGCGTGCTCGAAGGCAGCTATCAGCCGGACATTTACCCAAGCCAGCTTATCCGCCCGCGCAACGGCACGTTGCTGTGGATGGTGGATGAAGCGGCAGCCGCGCAACTCACAGAGAAGAAATAAGGATTTGGCGCAAGGAAGTCTCTTGCGCATACGCCAGTATTCAATAACGCGCAATCTAAAAGATTGCACTACATCAATCTAAAAGCCGACTTTGGCACAGAGGTATAAAAACATGACCGCAGAGAGCAAACCTGAATTAGCAAAAATCGGAATGGTAGGACTCGCCGTGATGGGCGAGAACCTCGCGCTCAACATCGCGCGCAATGGATTCCCCATTGCAGTCTTCAACCGCGACACTACGAAGGTTGACAAGTTTCTCGAACGCGCAGAAGGGCATCAGGTCATCGGCGCACGCTCGATTCAAGATTTCGTCAACTCGCTGGAAACGCCGCGCAAGATGATCCTGCTCGTCAAAGCGGGCAAGCCCGTTGACGATGTCGTAGATCAGCTCAAGCCGCTCTTGAGTCCCGGCGACATAATCATTGACGGCGGCAACTCGTACTTCGAAGACACTCGCAGACGAGAAAAGAATTTGAAAGCCGAAGGTCTCAACTTCATCGGCTCAGGCGTGTCGGGCGGCGAGTCGGGCGCGTTGTGGGGGCCGTCGCTGATGCCGGGCGGCGACCCTGCCGCTTACGAGCACATTCGCCCGATATGGGAAGCCATCGCCGCCAAAGTTGATGACGGCCCGTGCGTGACATACGTCGGGCCGGACGGCGCAGGCCACTTCGTCAAGATGGTTCACAACGGTATTGAGTACGGCGACATGCAGCTTATCGCCGAAGCTTATGACATCCTTCGCAACGCGCTCGGACTTGAAGCCTCAGAGCTTGGCGACATCTTCACGCGATGGAACGAAGGCGACCTGAATTCTTTCCTCATTGAAATCACCGCGAAGATTTTCAAAGTAAAAGACTCGCAGACGGGCAAGCCGTTGGTTGACCAGATACTCGACGCTGCAGGACAGAAAGGCACAGGCAAATGGACTGCAGAAGTCGCGCTCGATCTGGGCGTAGTCATTCCGACCATGCAAGCGGCGATTGATGCGCGCGTGCTTTCGGCGCGCAAGAACGAGCGCGTTGCGGCGAGCAAAGAACTGCCCGGCCCCGCCGAGTCGCGCTACAACGGCGACAAGCAAGGGCTGATTGATGCAGTTCACGACGCGCTTTATGCGTCAAAGATTTGTTCTTACGCGCAAGGCATGAACCTGATACGCAAAGGTTCCGAGGAATATGGCTGGGACATCAATCTGGGCGAGTTGAGCCGAATATGGAAAGGCGGCTGCATCATCCGCGCTCAATTCCTGGACAAGATCAAGCAGGCTTATCAGCGGCAAGCTGACCTGCCGAACCTGCTGCTCGATCCCGTATTCAAAGAATGGGTATTGGAAGCGCAGCCTCGGTGGCGGCAGGCCGTGACAGCGGCGCAGAGCTTAGGCATCCCTGCGGCGGCGATGTCTGCGAGCCTCGCATATTTCGACACTTATCGCACGGCAAACCTGCCATTGAATTTGACGCAGGCGCAGCGCGACTTCTTCGGCTCGCACACCTACCAGCGCGTGGATGACGCCAGCGGCCAGTTCATCCATACTGAGTGGGAAGAGGAATTGGAAAAGCAGTAAACTGA
>DATEKX010000685.1:0-5971 GCA_035277165.1 Blastocatellia bacterium
CAACAACGTGCGAGGCGCTTCAAAACTGTTCAACAACCTTCCAAGCTCAAGCAGTTTCGCGGGAGAAAAAAGCCCTGCGATGCGATGCGTTTCAACCGCGTGATTATTGGCGCTATCGCTTTTGAAGTCGGGGCACCACACATGAACCTTGTCTCCTTCGGATGCGAGTCCGATTGCCAGTTGCTCGGTGTAATCGCTTACGCCGCCCATCTGCGGAGGGTACTCGCCTGTGATGATGTGCCAGGTGTGATTCACTGTTTAGAAACCGAGATGTCGGATTTGCGAGCGCATGCGCTGACTAAAATCTCTTCCAATTGGTCGAGGTGCTTTTCGAGCGACATATCGAAAGACGATTCGCGTGCGGCGCGTCCCATACAATTCAACCTATCAGGATCAGACAGAGCCTCAACTAATCCAAGGGCAAGCGCGTGCGCAGTCGGAGGGTTGCCCGGAACAAGAAAGCCGTTGACACCATCTTTCAACCACTGGTTTATTCCGCCCACATTGAATGCTATTGCTGGCAGACCCGCGATGGCTGCTTCGAGGCCGACTAGTCCAAAAGGTTCGGGCCAAACGCTGGGGACGGCGAACAAGGTCGCTTCTCTCAACAGCCGGTCGTGTTCTTGGCCCGTAACCCATCCCGTAAATGTGGCCGAAACTTTTAACCTTTGCGCGAGGCTCTCCCAGTGCGCGCGTTGCGGGCCATCGCCTGCCATGACCAGATGAATCTTTTGTCGCGCGCGTTGTGATGCTTCGCTGACAGCGCGAATCAAAATATCGCCGCCTTTGAGCTTCGTCATCCTTCCGACGAACAACACGCGACGTTCAGCAGAACGCGATTCCTCGCAGAGGTCGCGTGTCGCATCATCTGGAGCAAACAACGGCGCAACGCACAGCTTGTCATCGCTTATTCCGTTTCCGAGATACTCCTGCTTCATGTGATCGCTTGCGACGACAACAGCCGTATAATTCTCGAAGAGACTTTTTTGTTGCTTGGCCCATTCGTACTGCTCAACCATCTTGCCGAAGTTCATCTGCCCGCATCGGCGCGGCAGATAATGAAGAAGGCAGGTGCGACTGAACCGGCGGTCGCAAGGTGTCGGAGCAGGGAACGCGTGCATCTTTTGACCGCCGATGCATGTGCCGAAATAACCATGCATCATTTTAACGACGAGCCACTCCCGCAGCAGGCGACGCTCCACGTCCAGAAAATTCATGTTGTGCGAGAAGCAAACATGCGGCCCCCACGCTTTTGCATTTGCAATGGCAGGCTCGACGCCGCTGTCGAGAATGCCGAAGTACGGTATGCGCGCAAGACCCGGCGAGATGCGGCTATCTGATTTGCGGTCGTAGTGCAGAAAGGCCAGTTCGTGCCCGCGCGCAATCAACCCCGGCATTACTGCATCAAGATAAGTTTGAACGCCGCCAGCATCTCCGATGCCGTCATTGGCGAAAAGAATGCGCATACTTATTTCGTCACCAGCCTCAAACACTCTCCCTCGATTGCCCACATGTCTTCGCAAGGGCGAAGCGGCACGGCGCGAAGGTTCTGCGCGTCAAGCTCGTTGATTATGTCTTCTTTCGATAAACCTATCTCGTGCCACGTTGTGGGATGCATCTCGACAAAAAGCGCGAGCCTGTCGCGGCAAGCCTTGATCGTTTCGCGTGCGCCTCGCAAAACCGATAGCTCAAACCCTTCGACATCGATCTTGATCAAATCCGGCAACACACTTTCCTGCGCGCAGAACTCGTCAATGCTGATGACAGGAACCCGAATTACCTGCGAAGCTTCGGCTTGCTCGCTCTGACTCAGAAGGCGGCTCATCCCCAGAGTGTTGAGCGCCAGAAAGTCTACGCTCGATGATTCATTGGAGACCGCTGTGTTAACTGGGGTCACAACGTCATTGAGCGAGTTGAGCGCGACATGACGAGAGAGCGCCGCAAAAGTTTCGGGCGCTGGCTCGAAAGCGAAGACCTTGCCCGACGAACCAACCCATTGACCGAACAGCAGAGAGTAACAGCCCACGTTTGCGCCTACATCGAACGCCGTATGACCGGCTTGTAGATTCGACTTGAATGCTCTGTATTCGTCGAGGTTCCACGAAACATAGCGATAGGCAGGCAGGACTCTGACCGACTCTCCTTCGGGCAAGGAACACTTCAGCCCTTTTCCGCCTGTCTGTAGATTGAGCGCAGCGTGATAAGCGGACTTGAGCCAGGAACGAAGAGGCGAGTTGCGCATTTTTTTGCTCATCCTCGCGCCGATCATTTCAACCAGCGTCGGCTCTCGGCACTTATCGCTTTCGGCTATCGTAATGTGATCAGACATATTAATCATTTTTTGCAGATGCAAGACGCTTGATTAGCGTCGCAAGTTTATTCGAGTAATTTTCGGGGCAGCATTGCGATTCGATTTTTTTTCTCGCCGCCGTTCCCATCAGCCGCCTTAGATCGGCAGAACCGATAAGCTCGCGCATAGAGCGCGCAAGTCCTGCAACATCGCCGGGCGCAACAAGCAGCCCTGTGATTTTATCTTCGATGATTTCAGGAACGGCATTGATGCGCGACCCGACTGCGGGAACTCCAGCCGCCGCCGATTCCTGATAGACCATGCCGAATGCTTCGCCGCGCGTTGGCATGACGAACAGATCGGCTCGTCGCCAAAGCTCGCGCCATTCGGGAGTGAAGGGCGCGATGTTTTTCAAGACCCGCACGCCCGTCGGCAACTCTGATTCGGCCATAGGCCAGTCTGTCACCAGATCGAGTTGCGCGCTCGATTGGAAGTTGCCTTCCTTCCATGCGGCGAGAAGTTCCGGCCCGCCTTTTCGCATGAAGTCCCCGCCTATGAACAGAACGCGAACCGGCTCGGCTCCGACCTCTGTTGCGCGGTTGTGTCGCTCTCGAATCCATCGCTCGTCGAAACTTTCAAGCCTCACGGGATAAGGCATCACAGTTAATTTGTCGGCGCAGTCGGGGTATTCGCGCGCAACGCCACCAGCCGCCCATTGCGAAGTCGCGATGATGGCTTTTGCCGCTCGAAAGACCATCCCGTCATGAACTGAGTTCGGGAAATAAGTCGCCTGCTTGAAGCGCGAATTTGTTTCGAGTTTCGCAAGCCCCTGAGTGCAATCAATGGAAACGATGCTCGGCACTGATTTCATGCGATTGATGCTGCAATAAGCCGTAGCCTGTGTATGAAAGTGCAAGACATCAAAACTGGTTTCGCTTGCCTTGATGCGCCTTGCCGCCAACAAGCCGGAATGAAATTCGTGCCGCCAGCGGGCAAGGTCAATGTTTGAGCCTGAGAATCGTGCGCTGCCGGGAATCTGAAAACAGAGCATCCGGCGAATGACACGCTCGCGCGCGGTCAATCCTTCGCTGAGATTTATGTGAACTGCTTGAATACTTGCGTCGCGCGCGATTGATTCCTTCAACAGGTTGAAGACCGATTTATGCCCAAGTATGCCTGAGTTGATTAACAACGCGCGACAATCGGTTTGCTTGCTCATCAGTGATTTTTAGTTTGCGCCGGGTGGCTGGGCAATCAAACGCAGAACGGCATAAGCCGAGCCGTATACTTCCTGCGGCGACATCTGTTGCCCTAAACAGGAAAAGAAGCGATAGCCGTTTTTTGTCAACTGATCGCATATCAACCTCGGATCAATTCCGCGCTGCTCTAAAATGTCCAGATGAAGCTCTAAACAGATAACAGGTTTCCTGGACTTCAATAAGTCGCTCGCGCCCAGCAACGCCTCGTACTCATACCCTTCTATGTCTATCTTCAAAATGTCAGGCGAAAGACCTAGCCTCTTGCATTCATCATCAATGGTCGTTACTTGAACCTCGAACTTGTCAAAGGATTCATCTGCGTTTCCGAAACTGATGAACCCTGTGGAATCCACCGAAGCCGCGACTGTGCGACTCGCGTCTCCGATGGCCGAAAGCTGCAGGTCGAGTCTGGTTTCATATCCATTAATCCGGGACAGATGTTTCGCCGTTGCGCTCAAGGATGGCGAAGGCTCGTAGGCGACTACGTGATTGTTTTCGTTGATTGCGCAAAAGACGAGGGCAAACAGAGCCTTGTGAGCGCCTACGTCAAACAAGGTTCGCGCAGAGTTTGCAGCTTGAATGAAGCCGAACATCTCTTCGATTGACGCTCCATTCGTGATGAAGTGATATGAGAAATCCGCTTTATCTTCTTCACTGATGCGAAACCTGATCGAATTATTTATTGAGACGACCGGCCCGGTTTCATCATGCAAAATATCGAATTCAAGTTTTGCCTGACTTTTTCGATACCCGTATAACCTTCCCCTGACTCGACTCTTGATAAACTCGGGCACGATCTTCGCGCCTTTTTTTCTCATCCAACGTTGCATAAAATAACCTCGCCTCAAGCGGTCTGACTTTCCTGTGGAATCAATCTCATTCTGACTAGCAACGGCCTCAACCTCAGAGGTATTGGAAGCTCTTTATAGAGCTGTCGCATTTGCCAGATGTATAGAAGCCCGACGACGGGAACGATTAGCGCAACAGCCCATAGAGTTTTGATCGGCATCCACTTTCCAATTACCGCGCCCGCGATCAGAAAAATTGCTACTCTTAAACACCATGGCAGAAGCGCCTCTTTCCACAGTTCGCCAAATGACAATTGAGTGCGCCTGTGAAGAATTTGAAAGCCTACGGGAAGGGCTACTGCAAACGATACGATCACGCTCGCTGCCGCGACGCCGGGGAGGCCGAAAAGATAGCCGAACGCGACGGCAGCAATCAAATACGTTACTCCTTGTGCGAGCGTCAATATGCCCGCCTGCAAACGGCTGCCCAGCACAGCCGCCGGAACTATCAAGCCGTGTGTTAGCGATAATCCAATTACGCTCGCTGCCAGAAATGCGTTGAGCGCGAAGCCTCCGAATTTATCAGCCCCGACCCACACGCTCACAAAGCAGGTGTTAAAAAACAGAATGATGCACGCCACTCCTCCCGTCGTAATCAACAATATGCGCATCATGCTCAACACCACTTCTTTCACTCGTTGCGGCCTGCCTTCTCCTGCAAGCTGCGCCAGCCCTATCAACCCGCTGTCGGGCAGCATCCACGCCATCTGCATCAAGACCTCGCCCAACTTCGCCGTGCAGGCGTAAACCACAACCAGTTCGGGACTGCCTATGGAAATAATTATTATGCTGTTGCTGGCCGATACCATCCTCCACCCGAAACTCCCGAGCCACGCGCCGACTCCTTCCTTCGTCAGATAAAATATTTTCGATAACGAAGGGCGGCCCCAGCCTTTGAGTAAATCAGGCGCTATGATCCTGAGTCGCAGCAGACAAGTCAGAGAAATAACAAGCGTAGGAACAACGGCTGATGCGGCAAGCGCGTACAGGCCATACCCATTCAATAACATGAACAGAACCATGCTTATGTTGAGCGCCCACTGACCTACGCTCATCAGCCCTGAGAAGGACACGTCCTGTAAGCCCATCAACACAGAGTAAAAAGTGCGCATCGGAAAAGCGATGGCTGTGCCTGTCATTAGCAGAAATATGGGGCCTGACAACATGGCTCGCTGCGCCTGATCGAGGTTTATTAGATTCGCCGCGAAATGCCATAACAGGAATGCAATCAGAAAGTAGATTGCGCCGATGACGCTCGATACGGCCATGCCGTTGCCGACCAGTTTGCTGATGGACTGGCGATCTTTCTGCCCGTCTTTTTCCGCGATGATCCAGGGCAGCACGTTCAGCACTCCGATATCAACCATCGCTGAATAAGCAAGCAGGTCGCCGCAGGCCAGCCAGAGCCCATAATCCTGCGTGCCAATTCTTTTGAGGATCAAAGGGATCAGGACTATACCCGAAACGAACCCGAGGGCGAACTGCATATACCCGAAGATGGCCAGTATGCCTGCTTTTTTCGTTCTGCTTGCCATTACCGTTTTCTCAAATCAGGGCTGTAAGAAAGTAAATGT
>DATEKX010000686.1:0-5736 GCA_035277165.1 Blastocatellia bacterium
AACTATCCGTTAATGAATCTGCGCGCCACGCTCGACGGCTCGCGCTCGCGCGATGGGCCAAGTATGTTTTGCTTGCGTGTGCGGTCTTTGCGTCGATCACGCCGGTTTACTGGCTGGCGACCATCTCGCTCAAAACGGAAGTGGATCAGTTCGCAGTGCCGCCGCGATGGTTCAGTTTTCATCCGACGCTCGCGCACTATTCAGACGCATTCTTAACTCGCTCATTCGGCCAGTACCTGCAAACGAGCGCGATTGTCGCGGTGCTTTCGACGCTGTGCGCGCTTCTGCTCGGAACGTTTGCGGCTTATGGTCTTTCGCGGTTTCGGTTGCCCGCAAAGTTAGACAAGCGGCTCTCGATCTGGATACTTTCAACGCGAATGTTTCCGCCCATTGTGAGCGCCATTCCGCTCTTTCTCTTGATGCGCGATGTGCGGTTGCTCAATACGATAACATCGCTTGTTATCGTCTACACCGCATTCAATCTCCCGTTCGTCGTGTGGATGATGCGAGGATTTTTCCAGGAACTGCCGCGCGAGTTGGAAGAGGCGGCGATGGTTGACGGCGACTCGCGAATGGGCGCGCTCGTGCGAGTGATACTGCCGCTGGTTACGCCGGGACTGGCCGCCACAGCCGTCTTCTGTTTGATAATGTCGTGGAATGAACTCCTGCTCGCATTGGTGTTGACGCAAACCGATGCGGCGATGACGCTGCCTGTGGGAATCGCAGGGCGCGTCACTCAGTACGAAATAAAATGGGGCGTGATGAGCGCGGCGGGAGTCGTAGCGATGGTGCCGATACTGGTATTTGCGATGGCCGCGCAACGCTATCTTGTTCGCGGCCTCTCGCTCGGCGCAGTAAAGGGGTAAGGGTCGAGGGCCACTCTATACATGCGTAAGTGAGCGACCCTCAACCGCCGAAGGGGGCCCGATTCCCTGTCTTCGGATACGTGATGACGTGTTGTCATCTGTTAATTATTGTCTCTCAAAAAAAGAGACTGATTGGGGCAGTTTCAATTGTTACGGGGTACAGTTTCTTATGCAAAATCTGTAAGCGGTGTTGCACCAGTTACACCCATTCGGCAATTCGGGCGGACAATTGAATTGACACTGATCGAAATTGTCTTCACATTGCTGGCAACTGACGGCTGCCATAGCTCTGTTTCCAAACGCGCCGGAAGACATTACAGTCAGGGTGAGAACCAGCAAGCTCAAAACCATCAACCGGCGAACCAGTCTCAACGTTTCTGTTTTCAACATGACATGCGCTCCTTTTCATTTAAGTGTGCTTGATTAATAAAAGGCAACTTCTCAAGCGACTTGCGGGAAGCCCAGCTTGCCTGCCGAACTTCTTCAGTCAGCCCAGGGCTGATTTCAGGCTTGATGCGATTACAATCGGCTCAAGACCTCGGCCTGCTTGTCGGGAGGCAACTGTCCCAGCCACACGTCTGTAACGACGCCTTCGCTGTTGACGAGTATCAGCGAAGGCGTGCCCGTTATACCTATAGCGTCCAGTGAAGCCATCTTCACTTCCTTGATAGGAACGCCAAGGTCATTCAAGTATTTCGTTCCGTCGCTGCTCCCCTGCGGGAAAACAGCCATCAGTTTGATCTGTCCCTTCTGTTCGGTTTCTCGCAATAGCTTTTGATAAAAGGGGGCGCTATCGGCGCAGTAGTGACACCCTTGCGCTAAAATCAACAGCATCGTCTGATGATTCTTTCCCCAGTCCACATCGGGCAGGGATATTTTTGTTCCGGCAGCGACTTCTTTGACAATCGCCTTGTTGGGCGCGGCAAAGAAGTATTGTTTTACAAGGACAGACCCTAGCATGAGAGTGACGATAACTATGGCAACGTTCGCCAGCATTTCGATTTTCTTATGCATATTTATTGAACTCTCTCCCTTCTTTTCGAAGTAAGACCTATTACTTGAGTTTTTAACCGGGCACGGGAACGCAGAATCGCTGATGGAATATGCATTACTCGTTTCTTTCTTACAGAACAAAGGCTATGGTATGCTGAACCACCAGTCCGTAACGTAAGCCTATGCTCAAAACCGCTTGAGAGTCCTTAATAAAGGGCTTAATTTTGGCTTGGGATTTATTAATTTATGCTGAATAGCCTCGAACCCGCCCTTATGTATGAGTTTGGGCCTTTCAGGCTCGACATCGAAAAACGTCTCTTGCTGCGAGATGGAGAAGCCATACACCTGTCGCCCAAGGCTTTTGACACGCTTCACGTTCTTGTGGAAAACCGTGGCCGCGTAGTCGGAAAGGATGAATTGCTAAATCAAGTCTGGCCCGACAGCTTTGTAGAAGAAATCAATCTTACTGTCTATATCTCGATGCTGCGGAAAACGCTCGGCGACAAACCAAACGAACACCAGTACATAGTGACGGTTCCCAGGCGAGGATATAGCTTCGTTGCGGATGTAATTCCGTTATTGGATAAAAATGATTCACTTATGGATGATTCTCTGCAAGCGGAGAGCGAGCCTGCGCCTTCACAGCTTCACGTCGAAGAGTCGAACGAAGCCCGAAAGATTACCGAGCAAGTAACAACTCAGAAAAGCGTTAAAGTTTTTTCCGCTCTTGTCGGGTTTCTGACTCGCCCGGACGTAGCGCCTTATAAATTCATGGGGCTGCTCTCGTTGCTTGGCATTGCAATCGCGCTTTCATGGTTTCTCATCTTCGCCAAACCGGCAAAGGAGCGGTCTATAGCCGTGCTGCCCTTCAAGCTGTTGGGAGCGCATGATGAAGACCATCTTGAACTGGGCATGGCCGATGCCCTGATCACGCGTTTGGGCAGGCTGGAAAAAATCAGAGTGCGGCCATCAAGCGCTATTTTCTCTTACGCGGGGAAGGATTACGACCCGGTTGCCGCAGGCCGCGAACTTGGAGTCGATGCCGTCATGCAGGGAACCATACAACAAATCGATTATCGCATCCGCGTCAATGTACAGCTCATAAAAGTTGCCGATGGCAAATCGCTATTGTCAGACCGTTTTGACGAAGAGCGTGTGAACATCTTCTCTGTGCAGGATTCCATCTCTGAGCAGGTCGCGCAGGCGCTGGCTGTGAAACTGAATGACGCGGAGATAAAGCAACTGGCGAACAGGCGCACCGAGAGCACTGAAGCTCACGAAGCATACTCTCGCGGCATATATTTTTGGAACCGGAGGTCGAGCGAAGGACTGAAGAAGAGCATTGAATACTTTCAGCATGCGATTGATAAAGACCCGAATTATGCTCTTGCATATGCAGGGATGGCTGATTCGTGGGCAATGCTTGCGATCAACAGTTCTGATAATCAGGCAGTTGGAGAATATTTCGAGAATGCGAAAGCAGCGGCGACGAAGGCAATAGAAATTGACGAGACTGTTGGCGAAGCTCACACGACGATGGCCTTGATCAAAAGTGATTATGAGAATGATTCTTTCGCTTCTGAAAAAGAGCATAAGCGAGGGCTTGAATTGAATCCGAATTATCCGACTGCTCATCAAAGGTACGCGTGGTTTTTGCTCATGCGTGGGCAACTCGACAGAGCCGCGCAGGAGATGCAGCAAGCAGTTGAACTCGATCCGCTTTCTTTGATCAACAACATGGCGTGGGCCTCTTTGCTCTCCTATCAGGGAGAGCCGGATAAAGCTATAGACATATGCCTGAAGACTATGGAGATCGCCCCTCCCGAATTTGATACGCCAGTCTATTTGCTCGCAGTGTTATACGAACAAAAAAGGCAGCACGAACAGGCCATCGCGCAGATCAGGAAGTATGGTGAAAATAACAAACAAGACCCTCTGTTCTATGGGACATTGGGCCATATTTACGGCGGTTGCGGTCGTATAACAGAAGCTCGCGACGCGATTCGAGAGCTGGAGAAACTGGAAAAGAAAAACAGTATGGCTATATATTGCATAGCTCTGGTCTATGCAGGGATGTGCGACAAGGATCAAGCTTTCGCGTGGATGTATAAGGGAGCGAGAGCCGGGGCCATGAGACGCAATCTCAGTTTTCGATACGATCCCAGATTCGCCGTTCTCAGAGAAGACCCCAGATTCGAGACTTTCCAGCGGCTTCGCATGGAAGCGCTCACCAAACGGCGATAGAATTGCTTTGGTGAAATCGTAAGATTTAGCTCGACCACAGTGTGTATCATGCCTGACTGATGGCCAGCCCATTATGAATGCAAAATTCGATAACGTAACGAAACTTTTCGGCAAGCGTGCGGCGGTTGATCGTTTGAGCCTTGCGATTGATGAAGGCGAATTCGTCGTGTTGCTTGGGCCTTCGGGATGCGGCAAGACGACTACGCTCAGAATGCTTGCAGGGCTTGAAGACGCAACTTCGGGCGACATCTTTATTGGCAAAGAGCGCGTAAACGATATTCCGACGCGCCATCGCGACGTTGCGATGGTCTTTCAAAGCTACGCGCTCTATCCGCATATGACAGTCGCCGAAAACATCGCTTACCCGCTGCGCGTGCGAAAGACTGCGAAAGATGAAATCAACCGTAGAGTCGAACGGGTCGCAAAGATGATTGAAATAGATGGCCTGCTGGCTCGCAAGCCGCGCGAGTTGAGCGGAGGCGAGCGCCAGCGCGTAGCTCTTGCCCGCGCCATCATCCGCGAGCCGCGCGTTTACCTGATGGACGAGCCGCTATCGAACCTCGACGCAAAGCTGCGCGTCTATATGCGCGGAGAACTGAAAAGGTTGCAGCACGAGCTTGGCACAACGACCGTTTACGTCACGCACGATCAGGCGGAAGCCATGACGCTGGCCCGCAGAGTTGCGATAATGCGCGAAGGAAAGCTTCAACAATTCGACACGCCTATGAGCATCTATCATCGCCCGGCAAATCGCTTTGTCGCAGAGTTCATCGGCACTCCCGGCATGAACTTCATTGAGGGCAGCGTGGATACCGAATCGCGTGTGTTTACCAATAATGCCGTCGCGCTTCCGCTGACAGAATCTCAGCTTGATCGCTTGAGCGGGCACAAGCGCGTAACGCTCGGCATACGCCCTGAGCACGTTTGCGTTCAGACAGCAGAGCAGAGCGACGGGTTGCAGGCAGTAGTACACGTGACCGAGTTGATGGGCAACGAAACGCTGGTGTTTCTCAGAATAGGCGAAGAGAAGATAATCGCGCGCGCGGCGGCTGACTTTCGCGCAGAGATTGAAACACCAGTGCGAGCGCGGCTCGATATGGACAAGGCGGATTTTTTCGATTCGGAATCTGGTCTTGCGTTGCGGTGAGGTTTAATTAAAATTGCAGGTGATTCAATCAGATTTATCTATTGGCCTACGAAAAATACGTCCCAAGCCCATCTGCCAAGCTGTGCTCCATGTGTATCTCTTACTTTTGCCCGATACTTGAATTGATTTCCATACCTGTCGGTTCTCCTTGATTCTTTGTAATCAAGTTCCATCGATTGCAAGCCGAGCGATGTCAGGGGACGCAGCTCGAATATTTCCGAACGTCCGTTGTGGTTTGTGTCTTGCCAGAGTCGCAACGACGCGAATATTGAATCTCGCCCATCAATCACGCCATCACTGTTCCCGCCATTGGCAAGCTTGTCATACTCGGCAAGAGCTAAGAATCCGTTTGGTTTGTTTGAAGGAGGCTGCGGCGTGTAGTTACAAAATAATTCCGTCCCGGTATCAATAGTCCCGTTATTATTCCGGTCGAGCGCAAGAAAAGCATCATCAGAGCCGAAAGCTGTCCATGAGATGTGTTCGGCA
>DATEKX010000687.1:0-4257 GCA_035277165.1 Blastocatellia bacterium
GATTCATCTGAACTATTATTTCCCAGAGTGATGCGGCCTCGGCCCATTCTCGCGATTGGGTTTTTGCTTGAGCGCGACTCAAGGTATCCCGAAAAGCTTTCGTCTGAGGTTCCTGCGCATCAGCCTCTTGCGAAGTAATGCAAAGCATAAAGAGCAACATTGTCGAAAGAAACCAGAATGACCTGCCATGATTATGCATGCTTTCTCCTCTCAAGTGATCTGCAAACAGTTGCTTTTCTTTTGTATAACGGTTTACAGGACTCTGAGGTTAACAACTGCGGACAGATTTATGGCCAGGCAGGAACGCAAACATAGGCTGTCATCGAAAAAGAGCTTCCTATACGTCAAAGTACATCTGGAATTCAAGCGGGTGCGGGCGCATGCGCATCGGGTCAACTTCTTTCTGTCGTTTGTAGGTTATCCACCGATCAATGAGCGTTTCGGTGAAGACATCGCCCTTGAGCAAAAAATCGTGATCGGCTTCGAGCGCTTCAAGCGCGCGATCCAGTGAGCCGGGCAGCGTCGGCACGTCTTTCAATTCTTCGGGCGACAGATCGTAGATGTCTTTATCGAGCGGCTCGCCCGGATCAATTCGATTCTGAACCCCATCAAGCCCCGCCAGCAGCATCGCGGCGAATGCCAGATAGGGGTTGCAGGAGGGATCAGGGAAGCGGACTTCGAGCCGTTTGGCTCCTGCCGACTGCGAGTACATCGGAATGCGGATCGCAGCCGACCGATTGCGCCGCGAATAAGCCAGGTTCACAGGCGCTTCGTATCCGGGAACCAGTCGCTTGTAGCTATTCGTAGTCGGCGCAGCCAGCGCTGCAATTGCAGCCGCGTGCTTTAGTATCCCGCCAGCGTAATGCAACGCCATCTCTGACAATCCCGCGTATTTGTCGCCTGCAAACAAAGGCTTGTCGTCTTTCCAGAAACTCTGGTGACAGTGCATCCCGCTGCCGTTGTCGCCAAACATGGGCTTGGGCATGAAGGTCGCGGCTTTGCCATAATAAAACGCCGTGTTTTTGACTACATATTTGAACAGCATCACGTTGTCGGCTGTGCCGAGCAGGGTCGAGAATCGGAAATCAATCTCGCACTGGCCGCCGCTGGCAACTTCGTGGTGATGCATTTCGGGTTCTATGCCGACCGATTGCAGGTTCTGCACGATGTCTGAGCGCAGATCGTGAAGGGAATCAACCGGAGGCAACGGCACATAGCCTTCTTTCGGGCGAACGCGATAGCCGAGATTGTCATCCGCGCGGCCTGAGTTCCAGATGCCTTCAGCAGAGTCGAAGCGATAGCCCGCGCTGTTTGTTTCGTTGTGATAGCTGACGTGATCGAAGATAAAGAATTCCGCTTCAGGCCCGAAGTAGCAATTATCCGCAAGCCCCGTGAATCGAAGATAGCTCTCTGCGCGCGAAGCAACAGAGCGAGGGTCGAGCTCGTAGCCTTCTTTCGTCATCGGGTCAACTGCGTTTGCGAACATGCAGAGAGTAGGTTCCTCGAAAAAAGGGTCAATCCAGAATCGTTCTGCGTCTGGCAGCAGCAGCATATCTGATTCGTTGATCGAAGCCCATCCTCGCAAACTCGATGCGTCGAAGCCTATGCCTGATTCGAATGCGTCTTCTTTGAACTGGTTTATGGGCACTGTTACGTGATGCCATGCGCCGGGCAGGTCTGTGAAGCGCAGGTCAACAAATTTCACCTGTTCGTCAACGGCAAACTGCAAAACTCTCTTGGGGTCCATCGGTCGAGTTCCTCTCCTGTAGCGGGTTATCGCAATGATCAATGAAGTGATGAGTTCAGAGTTTGAGCATAAAGCCGCGCCGGAACGAGTGTCAAGGAATTGCAGAATTGAAAAAAAATTAAAGCCGCTGATGACTTTCATCATCAGCGGCTCTCGTCATTCACGATATAGAGCCACGCCCCCTTGTGCCTCTACATCCTGAAAACTTACTGTCTGTCGCTTCTCAGTATTGCTTAACTGCCTGAGGTCAGATTGGCCTGCTCAACTCTCCTGACGTTGCTTTGAATGGAAGGCAGGGCCCCCATCCTCCCTTCCATCCTCCGCACTTTAGTTCTGCATCCCGCAGTTGCTCTGAGCAGAAGAGATTTCTTTTTCAAACTGTCGAACTGCTAGAACCGTCATTCCCTTTTGCAACGTCCGTGCCAACGTTAAAGGAAATTCTGACCATTTCTCTCACGTGTTTTTGTAGGTTGGATTAGGGGTTGAGAGTTAAAGAATCACTTTCAGTAACGAGCAATCCATTGCCCGCTAAACTAACAAAATTCGGTAGCTCCCATTTACAAATTGTGTCATTCCTTTTTATAAACATTGCCCCGAAGTAGTAGTGTGATACCTTACTGCTCTGAAAAACTATTTCAACCCGGAACGCCTCTGGACGCAATTTGCTACCTCGCGGGTGACAATCGGTGATCGGGTGCCAGTTGCTATTTGTCAGTTGTCAGCAATGGGTGACACTTATTTGCATCTGGCAATTGGTACCTGCTTTCAGTTGCGGCTTGCGCCGGATGAACGGATAATGGGCTGCAGGCTTGAAAATATTTTTATCGCCGACCGGAAAGGAGACATCAATGAGTTGCCCTGAGACCGAGCATTTTGTGAGTAACTGGAATCGCATTCACAAGCAGAGCGCACGCGCCCTTGAAGGCGCGACCGATGATAAGCTGGACTGGCGACCGAAGGAAGGCATGTTCACTTTGCGTGAACTGGTCCGTCACATACCCGAAGCCGAGCACGTGATCGTGCGCTCGGCGCTGGCTGGCACAATGCAGAAGTCGGAGATCGATCTTTCAAAAAGCAGCGTGAGCGAAATAGTTCAGGCGTTTAATGACAATCACGAGCAACTGGCCGAGCAGGTATCAAAACTTACATTCGAGCAGTTGAACGAAGAGGTTGAAGCTTTCGGCAGAAAGATGCGGCGCATAGTGCTGCTTTGGGGAATGACCGAGCACGAGATTCATCATCGCGGTCAGTTGATGACTTATTACAGGCTTGCAGACATCGAGCCGCCGAAGCTCTACGGCTGAAACTGCGCGCAGGAAAGACAAGAGGCGATGGGGAAAATAAAGCGAGCCGCGCAAAAAGCGAAGACGACCACGCGTGCGCGGACAGGCGAAACAGGAAAGCCACAGCCCAAAGGCTACGAGCAGGCATTTGAAAAAATCTATCGCATCGTGCTGAAAATCCCGCGCGGGCGAGTTATGACTTACGGGCAGATTGCGCGTTTGCTCGAAGACCGTTACAGCCCGCGACTGGTCGGCTGGGCTATGCACGCCACTCCGAAGGACGGGCGCAATATCCCCTGGCATCGCGTGGTCAATTCAAAGGGCGGAATCTCAACTGGCCGTATCATCATTCAGGAGCCTCAGCTTCAACAATACTTGCTCGAAGCCGAAGGCGTAGTCTTTGACGAGCGCGGCCATTGCGATTTGAGCGTCTATCAGTGGTCGCCTGTCGCCAGGAAAAAAATATCCGACCGCCCTGCCAAATCAACTGCGAAAGCGAAAAAGGGTTCAAAAACGAAGAAAGTTAAAGAGAGATAGCTGAATGGAGATAACACCTGAGCGAGAGCAAATAATACGCGAAAAATTCCAGACCAATCACTTTCCGCGACTGCTCGGCATAGAGATTGATTCAATCGAACCGAGTCGCGCACGTCTGAGCGTCGAAGTCAGGCAAGAGTTATTGCAACTGCAAGGCGTAATGCACGGCGGCGCTATCGCATCATTGATAGATACGGCAGTCGCGTTTGCCATCATAAGTGTCTCCGAACCTCAAGATCGCTTCACCACGGTTGAAATGAAGGTCAATTATTTGAGCGCCATCCGCGAAGGCCGCGCCGTGGCCGATGCGCGCCTGATACGAGATGGTCGCCGCATCATCGTCGCCGACTGCGACGTGTTCGATTCGCAGGGAAGGTTGGCCGCCAAGGGACTCTTGACTTACATCAGGCTCAACGAGCGGGGGTAGCCGAATTTGAGCTGAAGTTTAACGGTCGCTACAATAGTGAAGTGACGCGAGCGCTGCAGCCCGCCAATATTTAATGGCCGCAGCGCTTCGTTTTATTCGGCAGGTTTTTAACTGACATGACTCCGTTTCAAAAACTCATAAGCTATTTCGCTCCTTACAAGCGCACATTGATCCTGGGCGTGTTCTGCGTCTTCATGACGAACGTCTTCAAGCTCATCATGCCTCATTTCGTGGGCGAGGCGACGGATAAATTGAGCGCGGCA
>DATEKX010000688.1:0-2912 GCA_035277165.1 Blastocatellia bacterium
CTGGGCATATCGTGGGCGATATTGCAGCCGTTGTCTATCATGCTTTTGTTCACGCTGATCTTTTCGCTAATAGTCAAAATGCCGAGCGAAGGAGCGCCTTATGCGGCATTCGCTTACACAGCGCTTCTGCCTTGGACTTACTTTTCGACCTCCCTGTCGAATGGCGCAAACGGTCTGGTCAGCAACTCTCAGCTAATTACGAAGGTCTATTTTCCGCGCGAAATTTTGCCTCTCACCTATGTGGTCGCGGCCTTGTTCGATTTTATTATTGCGTCGAGCGTGATGGCGGCCTTGATGATTCATTACAAAGTTTCGCTTACAGTAAATGCGCTCTACGCGATTCCAATAGTTTTTGTGCTTACGCTATTTGTTTCAGGAGTCTCGCTCTTGTTGTCCGCGATGCAGGTGCGATTTCGTGACATCGGAGTCGCAATGCCGTTGCTGTTACAGGTCTGGATGTTCGCAACGCCGGTCGCTTACCCGCTCAGCGCTGTGCCAGATCGGTTTCGCACTCTATACCTGCTGAACCCGATGGTGGGAATAATTGAGAATTTCCGGCGAGTGATTTTACACGGCTCGGCTCCTGATTTCTCTTCTTTGGGGCTGGGCGGTTTGATCTCCGTCGTGTTGCTCGCGGTTTCATATATCTACTTCAAGCGTGTGGAAGCCACTATGGCCGATATCATATAGCGCCCGATGATCAGGAACTCATGATTGATCTGAGGTTTAAAAACGTATCTAAGGAATATCAAATCCGGCAAGCGGCAGAGCCGGAAAGCGCGCGCTATGGGCTTGCGCACAGGCTCAAAAACCTGCGGCGACGCGCGAAACAATTCTGGGCGCTCAAAGATGTGAGCTTCGAGGTGAGTCGCGGCGAGGCTCTCGGCATCATCGGGCACAACGGAGCGGGAAAGAGCACAGTATTAAAGTTGCTGTCGAAGATCACCGCGCCAACCTCCGGCGAGATTATGATCAACGGTAAGCTTTCGGCTCTTATCGAAGTCGGCTCAGGGTTTCATCCTGAGCTTACAGGGCGCGAGAACGTTTATTTGAGCGGCTCGATTCTCGGCATGCGCCGCCGCGAGATCGCAAAGAAGCTTGATAGCATAATTGATTTCGCGGGTGTTCGTCAGTTCATTGACACGCCGGTCAAACGGTACTCATCAGGCATGTATGTGCGGCTAGGGTTTTCTATCGCCGCTCACCTGCACCCCGACATTCTGCTGCTTGATGAAGTGCTCGCCGTCGGCGACGCAGCTTTTCAGGCCAGGTGTTTCAAACGAATCAGCGAGTTGAAAGAGAGCGGAACAACTATAGTCTTCATCTCGCACGACCTCAGTGCGGTTGAATTCCTTTGCGACCGCGCGCTGCTGTTGAGTAAGGGCGAGATTGTGGCTAATGGCTGGCCGCGCGATGTAATCACTCAGTATGAACGAGCCGCGAACTGGGACTTGATGCCCGGTACATCAGATGCGGAAATGCGCGACTCTTCCAAACCGGCGGAGATAACCGGACTCACCTTCCACGATGATGAAGGGCACGAATCATTTCACGCCTGCACCGGCAGCCCGCTTGTGGCGCGACTTGAATTTTCGGTAAGCGAGGTAGTTCCCGATGCTGTTTTTGAAATCTTCTTTTACTCACAAGACGGCAAGTTTCACTGCCAGTACTCAACCTCTCTGAACGGCGAGCAGATTGATCTCGCGCAGGGAATGGGCGCGGTCGAGTTTTGGTGCGCAGAGCTTGGATTGCAACCCGGCCTTTATTACGCCGACGCCACCCTTAAACAGCGCGCAGAAGACAAAGAGATTGACTGGCAATCGCGTCGCGCAGTTCTTCGCGTTGATCCGGGCAAGCGTGTGCTCGGAAACTTTTATGCGCCACACGAATGGCGAATCATGCATTACAACCAGATGACGCCCACACCGTTCACGGGTTTAATGAACTTACATCGGAGTTGCGATGAGTAAACATCAGTAGGTATTAAATCATACTTTATTCGCCTCTAAGACCTTCTACGCGAATTGGAAGTGCTCGGCATTAATCAACGCAGAGCGACCCGGTAAACGGTTATGACGAAGATGCCTCTAGTGTCAGTAATAATACCTTGCTTCAATCATGGCCGATACCTTGGCGATGCAATAGAGAGCGCGCTTAAACAAAGCTACCGGCGGCTTGAAATAATCGTAGTTGATGACGGCTCTACAGATGATAGCTCGCAAATCGCTCGGAAGTATTCAGATGTCAGGTTGATAAATCAGGAGAATTGCGGATTGTCACGAGCGCGCAATGTCGGCCTTGAAGCAAGCCGGGGAGATTATCTGGTCTTCTTAGATGCAGACGACCGTTTGCTTCCCTGTGCGGTTGAAGCGGGGTTGAATTGTTTGGACTCCCGCCCTGACTGCGCCTTTGTCTATGGTTATTACAGGTTGATGAAGCCGGATGGCGTTCCGATGTCGTCTTCGCAAGGGCGATGCCCGAAAGAAGAACCGTTTCTGGATATGTTGCGCTCGAACTACATCGGAATGCACGCGACGGTGATGTATCGCCGCACGGTCTTTGATTCGGTCGAATGGTTCGATACGTCTATCACCGCTTGCGAAGATTATGATCTATACCTTCGCATCACCAGAAATTTTCCGATCTATTGCCACGGCAAACTGGTGGCAGAGTATCGCCAGCACGGTTCAAACATGAGTTGTGACGCAGGTCTGATGCTGAAGACTTCGCTGCGCGCACTTGGCTCGCAGCGGAAATACATCAGTGGAAACAGGCAAGCTCAGACGGCTTACAAAGCGGGGATAAGAAACTGGCAGGAATATTATGGCAAGAAGCTTTTGAAAGTTGTGCGCTCCAGTGCGGAAGCGCGCGAATGGAAGAAAGTCCTGAAAGGACTATACACACTTCTTCGA
>DATEKX010000689.1:0-3016 GCA_035277165.1 Blastocatellia bacterium
GAGCGATTCGAGTATGAACGGGAAGAAGAAGGCGAGTTTGGCGAGCCGCAATCCGCAGAAGGCGATGACCCCGATGCTCGCAACGACTGGTTCACATTTCAGCGCACCTATCCTACGGATTCGATACCTCCCGACGCGAGGCGCAATGCGTTGGCGGCTGCTTCAAAAATCAGGCTCGAATCAAATTTAGAACCTTTTGCTGCGCGTGGCTGGCAAGCCATAGGGCCAGCGCCTACCAGTTCATTCTTTCCTGGAAACTGGGGGTTCACAAGCGGTCGCGTCAACGCTGTTGCCGTCTCGCCTACAAACACTCGCATAGTGCTCATCGGAAGCTCGACGGGCGGCATCTGGCGATCTACGGACAGCGGCACGAGCTTCGTGCCCGTTTCTGACGAGCAGACTGATCTGGCCGTAGGCTCTCTGGCATTCTCGAAAAGCAATACTTCGATTGTCTACGCAGGGATGGGCGACACCAAGCTCGGTTATCTCGGAAGCGGCGTGTTGAAATCAACAAACGAAGGAAGAACATGGAATCGCGTTAGCAACAACTCGCTTCCTTCGCCCGGCACAATCGCGAGGATAGAAGTTCATCCAACGAACCCGAATCGCGTTTTCGTAGCGCAATACTCCAGGCTTTCTGAAGACAAAATCACGTCGAGCGGTTTTTACGTTTCGACCAACGGCGGAGTGGACTGGTCAAAGAAACTGATAGGCGCGCCTCGCGACATCGCTATTGATTTGTCGAACCCGCAAATTATGTACGTCGGCCTGACCCGCCTTGAAAAAGACACAGACCCGGCTGGAGGGCTTTATCGCTCTACTGACGGCGGCGACACATGGTCTTTGGTCTTCGGCCTCAACTTCGATGTGAAGAGGCGAGGCGAGATTAAAGTGGTGGTTGCGCCTTCCAGCCCGCAAACGATTTACGCATACTACGGAGGCATTATTGACAATTCATTTCAGGTTCAATTTCGCGTCAGCACGAATGGCGGCGCGACCTGGATTGATCGAGGAACGTCAGGCTTTGACACGGCACAGATCGGATACAACACATATCTGGTCATAGACCCGAACGACGCGAACACTCTCTATCTAGGCTCGCGCGATGTCTTTCGCAGCACGGATGGCGGCGTCAGTTGGACGAATCTGACTCGCAGTTTCACCTCCGACGGTTTCGGATATTCTTACACTCCGTTCATCTCGAAGACCCACCCGGATCAGCACGGTTTTGCGCTCGTGCCGGATGCGCCGAATCAGTTCTACATCACCAATGATGGCGGCGTATACAAGACGACTAACGGCGGGCAAACTTTTCAATCGCTCAACTCGACTCTCAGTTTGACTCAATTCACAAGCATCGCTTTGCACCCGACTGATTCGACAATCACTTATTGCGGCACACAGGACAACGGGACGCTGCGACGATTCGTAGACCGTGGCACATGGAACGAGATAGCTACCGGCGACGGCGGGAGGGTGGTAATCAATCCGACAGACCCAAGCATGGCATTTCTCACTTACATTCGCGGAGCGATCTTCCGCTATCGGGATAATGGCCGGTTCTTTGAAGCGCAGGTAGCCTGGGATGATTATTTCGGCGAACCGCTCGACGGGCGGGCGCGAATAGGGTTTTATGCGCCGCTGGTAGGCAATGGCGTTGACTCGACGCTGTATTTCGGAACGTGGCGATTTTTCACAAGCACAAATCTTGGCGACACATGGTTTGCCCCTGCGGGCCAGTTGGATTTAACAAAAGGCATTACGGAAAAAGCTCCCGATGTGCTATCGGCCATTGCCGTCTCGCGCGTAAACACTAATATGATCTACACGGGTTCGGCTCAGGGCCGCGCGATGTTAAGCACAGACGGCGGCGCGACATGGAAGGATATCACGCAAGGGTTGCCCGACCGTTCGATTACGAGTATCAAAATTGATCCGGCAAATTCTTCGACGGCCTTCATCACTTTTTCGGGATTCAAGACAGGGCACATCTTCAAAACGACAGACACAGGCGCGACCTGGCAGGACATCAGCGGCAACCTGCCCGACATCCCAACTAACTCCCTGTTGCTTGATCCGCTCAATCCGAACACGCTTTACGCAGGCACGGACGTTGGAGTGTTCCGGTTAATATCGGGCAGCGCGAACTGGCAGCCATTCAATGACGGATTGCCTCCTGTCATCGTACAGGATTTTTCAGCACAGGCGGACGGGTTGATTCAACTCGCAACATACGGGCGCGGGGCTTACGAAATAATCGGCAACGAGCGGCCTTCGATCAGCAATGTGACATGGAACGGCAAGAAAAAACTCGTCATCACAGGCAGAGCATTTGACGACGATGCTCGCGTTTTGATCAACAACGAAGATCGAACAGGCTCGATCAGTTCCGCATCCGGTACTTCAATCACATTCAAGAAAAAAGCTAAAAAGCTCGGCCTCGTAGAAGGCGATAACACCATAAAGGTCATCAACTCGGATGGCGTGGCTACCAATGTTTTCACGCTCAGGATTTGATTGAATTTTCAACAATGCCGCAAACGCCACACACCGAAAGACATTTCACCGCCGGAGAAATAGTTCGCGACATAGTGATCGGGATGTCGGATGGGTTGACTGTGCCTTTTGCGCTTGCAGCCGGGTTATCCGGCGCGGTCAATTCATCGGCAATAATTATTACAGCCGGTCTGGCAGAGATTGCCGCAGGCTCGATTGCGATGGGGCTAGGCGGGTACCTCGCGGCAAAAAGCGATGCCGAACACTACGCCAGCGAGCGCGAGCGCGAAAAGCGAGAGGTCGTTGAAATACCCGAAGAAGAGATGGAAGAGGTGGCGCAGATATTTCGAGCCTACGGCTTGAATGAAGCGGAAACTGCCCCCGTCGTCAGAGCTTTGAGCCAGAGCCCGCGCGCGTGGGTAGACTTCATGATGCGCTATGAGTTGGGGCTTGAGAAACCCGATCCTAAACGCGCGATTGTGAGCGCGCTGACGATTGCCGGAGCCTACATTGCCGGAGG
>DATEKX010000690.1:0-13495 GCA_035277165.1 Blastocatellia bacterium
TGCGCGAGATGAGTTGAGCAAATCGAAATAACCGGAGAATTCATGGTAAAAAAGCTAATTACAATTGCGCTGTTCACTTTCACTTTCTTTTCGCTCAGCGCAGGGCAAACAACGCCGCCGCCGAAAACCGATATCTTCATCGTTGATATGAGCGAGCGCGATGGCAAATTGCAATTCGGCAAGCCGATGAATATCACAAAAAGGTCGGGCTATGATAACCAGCCCGGTTTTCTGCCGGATGGGAAGAGTTTGTTCTACACATCCATAAAGGAAGGACTGCAAGCGGACATTTACAAATACGACATAGAGAAGGCCGAGATTACGAGAATGACAGATACGACGCCGGAACGCGAGTATTCGCCAACCGTGACGCCCGATGGCAAATACTTTTCTGTGATTCGCGTGGAGGCTGATTCGACGCAGCGGTTATGGAAGTTCCCTTTGGCTGGCGGCAAGCCTGTGTTGATTCTGGAAAAGATAAAACCCGTGGGCTATCACGTCTGGGTTGATCGAAAGACGCTCGCGCTTTTTATCCTCGGAACGCCGAACACGTTGCAGCTTGTTGACGCAACAACAGAGAAAGCCGAAACGATAGCGACAAATGTCGGGCGATCATTGCACAAGATGCCGCACGGGCAGCTTGTGAGCTTTGTTCACAAAATTTCTGATGATGAATTGGTCATCAAGTCGCTTGATGTTAAAACGCGCAAGATAAGCTCAATAATCAAGATGCTGCCCGGCAGCGAATACTTTGTATGGTCGCGCGATGGCGTATTGTTGATGGGGCAAGGTTCAAAGCTTTTCAAATATAACCCCGTGAGCGATAAAGATTGGCAGGAAGTGGCGGACTTTTCTAAAGAGGGAATTAACGACATTACGCGTCTGGCAGTAAGTCCCAAAGGAGACAGACTGGCCTTTGTCACAAGCGATGCTCAGTGATTATTTCACTACACGTTTGCGAGCGCGCAGGTAAACTCGAACCTCGTCGTTACGCAGGTTGACTGTGTAAACAGACACGCGGCCATCGGGAAGCGTCTGTATGATCGCGGGCGCAGCCAACACGGTCAGGTACCAACCGGCGGGCAGCACAACCGTATTGCGCAAACGACCAAAGGTGCGGTCATATACAAGCTCTTCGCCATCCATGTAATAACTCTTCGCGTCCACATAAGTCTCTTTAAGTCGCACGCGGTTCGTTGCCCCTTTCGCAAGCGGGCGAGCCAGATATGTGACCACTATTTCTGCACCGTCATCCTTAACGCCTTCGATGGGCAGCTTGCGTTCGCGGGCCTGCTTGCCTGAAACGATTTCCCATTTGAGCTTCTCGCCGCTGTCGAGATCAATGCTTTCAGGGTCAGTGACGTGACTGCCTACGCGAACGATGTTGAAGTAATATTGCTCGCCCTCTTTGCGCACTGTGTAATCGTGCGTGATGCGGAATGCGTGAGATTCGGGCGCTTGTAGTTCGTAGAGTATTTCACGGTCTTGATAGGCGCGTTCAGTGAGGGCCGGACTTTGGCTGAACGCCTGCCCGTTTGATGAATGAAGAATAGTTGCAGCGAGCGCTGCTGAAACAATGGCTTTGATATAAGGCGATATGCGCTTCATCGCACGGCCTCCGTTTTCACAGGCAATCGGCGCGCGCGGATCGTGACTTCAAGAGGGCCTCCGCTTCCGGGATTGACGAAAGCGAGCTTTAATCGCCCGTCGGTTTCGTTCAGCACTTGAGCCGCCGCAGAGCAGGAAACAATTTCATAACCAGCCGGAAGCACTACGCTATTACGCGGAATTCCGAGCGAGCGTTTATAAACGATCTGGTCTTTGTCCGTGTAATAGCTCTTCTCATCTTTGTAGGTTTTGATTATAGCTATGCGGTATTCGCCTGTGGCGGGCACAGAGTGAGCAAGATGAACTTTTATATATTTACCCGCGAGGTTGAACTCGGCGGCTGGCTCGTCCGCTTTTGCCTGAGCGCCGCTGACGACCTCGAACTTCAAAGGTTTTCCGGTAGCCAGATCAATGACTGATTCGTCCGAAGCTTCGCTGCCTTCGCGGATGGCGTTGAAATGAAATCGCGCGCCGGGTCTTGTTTCGGTCACCTCATAGTAAATCTTGAATTGATGACTTTCCGGCGCGAGCAATTCGTAGCGCGTGTACGTGTCGGCAGAAATGTACTGCCCGGAGCCGTCCGCGCAAACAGCAAGCAGAACAAAGATCGCAGCCGCCTTAAGAATTATTTTTTGTTTCATAAGCAGACCTTCTTTGCTGCTTACGTGGCTGTTTATCAATCCTTCTTCACAAATTTCAAAGACGCTGAATTCATGCAGTAGCGGAGATGCGTGGGCTTCGGCCCATCATCGAAGACGTGGCCCAGGTGAGCATCGCACCTGCTGCAAAGCACTTCGACGCGAACCATGCCATAGCTTGTGTCTCTGTGTTCGATAACGTCGTCTTTTGAAATCGGCGCGTAGAAGCTGGGCCATCCTGTGCCGGAATCGAATTTCGTGCCGGAGTCAAACAACTCCTGACCGCAGCCGATACAAACGTAAATTCCTTTTTCGTGATTGTCCCAATATTCGCCCGTGAAGGCTCGTTCAGTTCCATGCTTTCTGGTGACTTCATACTGCAAAGGCGTCAATTCTTTGCGCCATTCTTCATCAGTCTTGACAACTTTGTCGGTCATCTTGCGCCCTTTCGATTTTGTTGAATGGTTAGACGCGGAAGTCTGGTCCGCCTGATCCGCGCTCGCATCGATTTTAGATGCGGTAAGGATGACTACGCCGCCTGCGATCAGCGAAGCGAATAATAAAAGAACCCATAATTTCGTGTTTAATTTCATGTCTCGACCTCCGCTAAATAAGAGTTTGGTCTATTCCAGGTTGTATTGCAAGTGGCGCGCTTTCCCAGAATCAGCAAATGATTGTTCTATTTCATGTTGATGTGATATTGTAAGTCGCGTGGACGCACGGGCGATCAATTGACACACGTAAACGGTTTCAAATCATTAATCCCATTATTTCGTTATATAGAATGATTGAGAATATAGCCGCGACAAACACGTAGGCTGATAGCCACCTGTTTCACTTTCGCGCGGCGTGAAAGGCAGAGAGCTTGAAGAAGATCAAACGCGCACTCATCAGCGTTTCTAATAAGACAGGACTCATGGATTTCGCGCGGCGGCTCGCCCATCATTCAATCGAGTTAATCTCTACAGGCGGCACGGCGCAGATGCTCAGGGACGCGGGGCTTGAAGTCCGCGATGTTTCGTCGCTCACAGGTTTTCCTGAAATACTCGGCGGGCGTGTGAAGACGCTTCATCCGAAAGTTCACGGCGGGCTTCTCGCCATTCGCGCAAGCGCGGAGCATCAACAACAGGTCGAAGAGAACAAAATCGAATACATTGATATGGTCGTTGTGAACCTCTACCCGTTTCGCGAGACCATAGCCCGCGAAAATGTTTCGGTTGAAGAAGCAATCGAAAACATAGACATCGGCGGGCCTTCGATGATTCGCTCGGCGGCGAAGAACTTCGAGGACGTGGTGGTGATCGTAGACCCTGACGATTATGCCGTGATTGCAAATGAGATTGATACAAACGACGGCGAGGTTTCCCGTCTTACAAGGCTCCGATTGGCTCGGCATGCGTTTGAGACGACGGCGCAGTATGACGCAGCCATCTCGGAATTCCTCGTCGGCTCGGTCGTGCTTGATTCAGGAAGCGAACAGTTGCGCGTAGAGAGGTCTGAAAACCTTCCGGCCCGCTTCAATCTGTTCGCCAAAAAAGAGATGAACCTCAGATATGGAGAGAACCCGCACCAGCGCGCGGCTCTCTACACGCTTCAGAATTTCAGCGGCGGCGGCCAGCCCGAAAAGCTTCAGGGCAAAGAACTCTCGTTCAATAATTTGATAGACCTCGACGCAGCATGGTCGCTTACTTGCGAGTTCACGGATACGGCTTGTGCGATCATCAAGCACACGAACCCGTGCGGCGCGGCTACGGGCGCAAGCGCGGTTGAAGCTTTCGAGAAAGCGAGAGCGACCGATCCTGTTTCGGCTTTCGGCGGCATCGTCGCTTTGAATCGAATGATGACCGAACAGGCGGCGCGAATGATTGCAGAAACTTTCTTTGAGGTCATCGCCGCGCCTGATTTCGAGCCGGGCGCGCTTGAAATCTTTGCTGCGAAAAAAAATCTGCGCGTTATGCAGATGGACGAGCGCGTGCGCGATAATCTGTCTTTTGATATTCGCCTGATTGGCAGCGGTCTTTTAGTGCAAGACCGCGACCGGGGCACGCTCGATGATGCGGAACCTCGCGTGGTGAGCGCGCGGCAGCCGACTTATGAAGAGATGCGCGCGCTGAGGTTCGCATGGGTGATTGCCAAACACGTGAAATCGAACGCGATTGTTTATGCGCGGGACGGCCAGTTAGTCGGCGTCGGCGCGGGCCAGATGAGCCGCGTTGATTCGGCGAAGCTTGGAGTTATGAAAGCGCAGCTTCCGATTGCCGGGACGGTGCTCGCCTCGGATGCTTTTTTCCCATTTCGCGATGGGATTGATGAAGCTGCGCGAGCAGGAGTTACCGCAGTGATTCAGCCCGGCGGCTCTGTGCGCGATGAAGAAGTCATCGCTGCCGCCAACGAGCATAACCTGGCTATGATCTTCACAGGGATGCGTCATTTCAAACACTAATCACATCATTGGAGGAGCATTGAAATGGACACGAAAGAGATGATAGTAGAAGCTTTGGAGCAGGGCAGTGAGCCTGAAGCCGGTCCAGCAAAAGCTGTTGTGAAGTCAAACGAAGGCGGCACGAAAAAAGCTGCGGCGAAAAAAGCCGCTCCGAAACAGGCTGCTGCGAAGAAGGCAGGCGCGCAAAAAGCCAAAGCGCCTGCTGAAGCCGCAGCCAGTAAGACGGAAGGGCTGCTCGTTCGCGGAGCGCGCGCCCTCGGCGGGGGAATAGGCGCAGCAATCGGCAAAGTTGGCAGCCTCATTCCGGGCGCGAGCAAAGCCGCGCCTGCTGCAAAGAAAGCCACTGCAAAGAAAGCCGCTGCGAAAAAAGGCGGCGCAAAAGCAGGTGCAGCGAAAGCAGGCGGCGCTAAAAAGGCTGCGACGAAGAAGGGCGGCGCTAAGAAAGCAGCGACGAAGAAAGGCGGCGCTAAAAAAGCCGCAGCAAAGAAACCGGCCACGAAGAAAACCACAGCGAAAAAAGCTTCTGCCAAATCGCCTAAGAAATAATTCACTGTAAGAGCCTGTTTTGAAATGGCAGAGCGATCCGCAGACAGCCTGCGCGAGCAGGCGGCAGCATCTAGCCCACATACTTAGATGTGGGGATGCCGGTTCACAATATTGCATAAGCCCGCGTAGCGGGCGACAGAGTATCAGTTAATGATGTCTATCGCCGGTATACCCATATCTGGCGATATGGGCTAGATGCTGACACCCGCTGCGCGGGTTGATTTCTCGCAGTTCAAAACACGCTCTAAGTCTAGTCTCGAACCTTATTCCAGATTATTGAGTATCTCCAAAACAGATGCTTTTTCACTTCGACCCCGGGAAGTATGTTTGTGCTGATCTCGCGCACTTCGGTCGTTGTCAGGTACGAATCAGTCTTTGCATGCTCTGCCCATGCTCGACGTATTTCGTAAGGCTCTCTAAGTTTGCCGGTTTTGATAATCCTTAAAGCCGTGTTTGTCGGAAACGCCACGACGCTCGTGAAGACATCTGACAATGCTTCTACGCGAAACAGGTCAAGGCCGATAAACGTGCCGCCCACTTTTAACATCCGTTTTATCTTTCGCATCATTGTTTCCATGGGAAGATGATGCAGCGTTGCGATAGAGACAATGCAATCAAATTCTTCGTCGCGAAACTCTCGCGTGAGCGCGTCCGCCACTTCAAAATTGATATTCGGATATTGCTTTGAGCGTTCTTCTGCAAGTCTAATCATTTGCGGAGACAGGTCGAGCGCCAGAACTTGTTCCGACCGCTCGGCCATAAGGCGGGAAAATGTGCCCACGCCGCATCCGATTTCAAGCGCCGTCCTGCAATTCGACGGAACCCTTTTCATCAGGTAACTATGATAATGATTGTTATGATTCCAGCCTTCATCCGAGAGCAGAGCAATTCGATCAAAATCTGCCCGGACGGTTTCTCGCGATTGACTCACTTGGTTCATTGTTCATGCGTGTCTGCGCGGCAGGTCAACGACGAGCAACGGCAGCGCTCGCGGCTGGCCTTCGAGTTCAGACACAAGTTCTCCGATTCGTCGCGCGCCCATTCGCTTGTAAAAGCCTTCCGCGTTCGGGTCGGATTCTATCTCTATCGAAGACGCGTTCAGGCTTGCTGCTACTTCAATCGCGTGATCGAACAACCGCTTTCCAATCCCACTGCCGATGTAGTCCGGGTCAACCCACATATGCTCCAATTGAACTTTGTCTTCTGACACTATTAAGCCGTAAAAGCCCGCGACTTCGCTTTCGACCATTGCCGCGTAGACTTCATTATCAGTGATGAACTGAGGCGTGATTGTGAGAGCCTCTTTCCAAATCTCCATCCATCGCTCTGGATAGCCCCAGTGCTTTTTGGCCGCGAACGTTATGTGCGTCAGTCTTTCGTGCTGTTCGGGCACGGCACGTTGAATAGTGATTTGCATAATCATCCCCATCGCCTGCAAGCCTCGACGTAATTCATCACTTCAAGCTCGTCGCCGGGTTGCAAACTCTCGATCATTCGCTCGACTACTTCAAGATTTTCGGAATGAATAGAGATTGTCTGCACGCTATACTTTCCGCATACTGTGTCGGCCATCTCTATCCACCCGCCGTCGAACTGATATTGCGACCTCAGTTTTTTTACATCGACTCGAACTACAGGCGGAGACGCGGCGGCCAATGCGCGCATAGTTTCATCTTCGCTGAAAGCGGCAGGCGCAATCGCCGTGTCCGGCAGTGTTACCCGGAGCAATCGCGCGGCTTCATTGAGAGTCTCGAAAGATATAGGAAACGGAAATGTGTATTGCACGCTCTCGCTGTAAAGCTCGATCTGTCCCGGCTTTGTATCAATCAACAGTTTGAACTTCAAATATAATCCTGTGAAATACCACCGAAGCTTCACATTTTGATCGCTGATAGGCGAGATCAGGTAAATGTCCCTGACCGGAAGATTGCTGATGCCGAGCCTGATTGGATAAGCCTTTATTTTTGCAGCCAGTTCATCGGTGATGCGCCCGAATGCGCGCCACTCCCAAATCTTTCCTTCTTCCGGCGCTTTGCTCATTTGGTAATGCTAGTCCGCGCCCTCTGCGTAAACGGCCTCTGTTTGCGCGGCTTGCTCTTCGGCAACCGGCGCAAACAGTCGTTCCTCGATCAAGCTCAGAATCTTTTCAGCCGATTCACCTTCGAGCGCCATTCGCTTCGCCTCGACCACTATCGCAGCAATCTCCGATGCGCGATTGCCGAAACGCGGGTCAGGCTTGATGAGGTCTTCGATCACTCGAAACTCGCGTTCGCCGCGCGGAGCCTCGCGCGCCAGATCAATCGCAACCGCAAGCTGCTTGGGCACGGTCTTGTTGTTGATAATCAGACCGAGCGGGCGAAGTTCTTCGACGGCCTGCTCCTTCAGTTTGTCCAAACGGAGAAGGGAATTCTTGAACGCAAGTTGCCCGCGCAAGGTCAATTCAATGATTGGCTTCTGCTCTTCTTCAGCGTCGTCGGCAGTCGAGCATTCTCTTTTGAGCACGTCGAATATTTCAGCGCGAATTTCGTCAGGGTTTTCGCTGCTGCTGATCTTGTACTCGACGCGATTGAACGGGCGTTGAAAGAAATCCTGACCTGCGAGCAATGTTTCAATCTTGATGTTGGGGCCGTCTGTTTCTACAAGAAAAGCTCCGCGCGGCGTGCCTGCTTCATCAACGCTACACGCTTCGAGCGAACCCGGATTGAACGCCCAGCCCTCGATTTCAAACTGCTTGTGCGTGTGCCCCAGCGCCAGATAATCAACCGCGCCGCGCAGCGTTAATAACTTCGATGTTGGAAGCGCGTGCTGAATCGGGCGATTGAGTTGCCCTTCGATGTCCGAATGCAGAAGCATGATGTTTGTCGCGTCTTCTCTTCGATTCTCGCGCACTGCTTCCAGCAACAGCGGCAGCGTATTGCTGACGGTCGTGCCGTACCAGTTCGAGCCGAAGATGCGCGCATCGGCAATGTCTATGTACGACCCCGAAGCATTCTCTTCGTTCCACGGGTCGAGCCTGACCGCGCCGCCTTCGCCCCAGACCGGCTCCAGTAGCTTGATGTATCGCCATTGAGAAAAACTGCGAAGCCAACTGAAACGCGATGTTGATTCATGCTGGTCGTGATTGCCTTCGATCACAATCACAGGAATGCGCGCCTGCTCAAGCTTTCTGAGCATCGCCATCGCGTGATTGGCCGCCTGCGGGTCTACGTTTCGACGATCAAAAAGATCGCCTGCTATTATCACAAAATCTACGCCGCGACCGAGCGCGTATTGCTCGATGACTTCTCTCCACGCGCGAAAGAAGTCGGCGGTTCGGTCAGGCAGATTGTACCGCTTGATACCGAGATGAATGTCAGCTATGTGAAGAAACCTGGCCATAAAGGATTTTATTATCGCAAAAAGATTATAACCGTGGGCCACAAAATTTGGTAACTCTTTCGCGGCTGACTACTATCTGTGGTAAAATTTCTGACAGAAACCCCTACACCAACACCCGGAGTTTATTCGATGCCAGACGATAGAATCATATCTCCCGGCACAGAGGGAGAAGAAGAGCAGCAGTTTGAATTGAGCTTGCGCCCCAAATGGCTGCGCGAGTACATCGGTCAGAAAAAAGCGAAAGACAACCTCGAAATATTTATCAAGGCTGCGCGCCGCCGAGGCGAAGCACTTGATCACGTTTTGTTGTATGGCCCTCCGGGGCTGGGCAAGACGACGCTCGCGCACATCGCGGCCAACGAAATGGGCAGCGAGATCAAAACAACAGCCGGGCCGGTTATCGAAAAGGCCGGTGATCTGGCTGCGTTGCTGACGAATCTTTCCGAAGGCGATGTTCTGTTCATTGACGAAATTCATCGCCTCAATCCCGCGATTGAAGAAGTGCTTTACCCGGCGATGGAAGATTACCAACTCGACATCATCATTGGGCAGGGGCCGTCGGCTCGATCAATAAAACTTGAGCTTCCAAAATTCACGCTTGTCGGCGCTACGACGCGCGCGGGACTAATCAGCGCGCCGCTCAGAGGCCGATTCGGGATTCCACTTCACCTCGATTTTTATCCCGCAGAAGATTTGGAAGTGATAGTGCATCGCTCGGCTGAAATATTAGGCGTTACGGTAGAAGACAGCGGCGCGCGCGAAATAGCTCGTCGCTCGCGCGGCACACCACGAATAGTGAATCGCCTGCTGCGCCGCGTGCGCGACATTGCAGAAGTGCTTTATGACGGGCGCGTAACGGATGAAGTCGCTGCCGATGCGCTCAATCGCATGGAAGTAGACACTTACGGTCTTGATGAAGTTGATCGCAAGCTGTTGCTGACCATCATAGATAAATTTGATGGCGGCCCAGTCGGGCTTGGCACAATTTCAGCTTCGATCAGCGAAGAGAAAGACGCAATCGAAGAAATCTACGAGCCGTACTTGATACAGATAGGCTTCCTCAATCGAACGCCGCGCGGGCGCATGGCTACGCGGCTTGCGTACGACCACTTCGGCTTTCAGTTCAACACGAGCGCGCGTCAGGTGGAACAAACCAGCCTTTTCAGCGACAGTAAAGACGAAAGAGCAGAATAAATTCACCGCAGAGGCGCAGAGGACGCAGAGGAAGCGCAGAGGTTAAACAAATGTAAAATCTCTGCGCCTCTGCGGTGAATCCCCCCTAAAAACCTAAAGTAATTACAACTTTTTACGACTTGATGAAGAATTTTGAAACGTTTCTCTTTATCATGCCACTTACCTCGTGAACGCGGTTGAATGCTTGCAGATAGGCGAAGAAAAAATCGAACTTTTGAATGTTCTCGCCGTTGTGTAAGAAAGCAAGAAAGCAGCAATTGTTTTTTTCTATCAGTATATTGGAGTCGGTTATGCAAAGGACGAACAAAAAAAATGCTACGTACATGGGAATGGCTTTCTTGTTCTTGAGCGTCACTATAACGCCACTCTCTTTGAAATCCATAGGCCTGTCGCCGAGCCTGACAGCGGGCATTGACGCCTGGCGGCAGATTTCCAGTGTGTTCGGGGATAACCACCAGCCTGTGACCTCCTCGGAACTTTTAGCGTTAAACAACCTCAATTCTGATGACGCCACGACCGTAGACAGCAGCAACGGAATCGAACAGTCTATGATTGCGGAATTGCAAGCTGAAACAATAGAAGCTTCCAGTCCTCAATCAAGCGCCGTTGAGCTTCAGGCAAAAGAAAGCGGCAACCGGCAAAAGAGTTGCTCTAAGGCTGCCAGTCAGTCGCCGCGCATAGTCAAGCGTGTCGAGATCGCTTCTTTAATCAGTCCTGAGATTGAAATCCACCCGCAGCCAGCGATGCCTGCAGTCAGGCCCGTAATGGTCATCGGCAAATCGGATTGGAAAAATTTTGAGAAGCAGTTTTCTCAATACAGATTTGATATTGGCGAAGCGATGAAGCTTTTGCCGGTGAGAGATTTTAAGGTGATGATTAAGGCGAAAGCCTTGAGCGCGCCTGTTGCTCCGAGATGTAATTCGCGCAAAGCTCCGTTGCCTGAACAGGCAAAGCCATTGCAGGAAAGAGCTATGCGCGAGCGCGCGGCAGATCAAGATCCAACAGCCTCCGAAAACTGTGAACTGTAGAGAACTACAAAACGGCTGCCTTTTTCAGGGCAGCCGTCTCTTTTCTTTTCCACCCTCCTGCATTCAAACTTAAAGCAGATCATCTGATAGACTAAACTTTCATTGCATTATTAAGAAGTTGTTTGAGAAGCTCCGTAGGAGCGACCTGTCTATAGTTTTGTGACGTAGAAAGGTTGTGTAGCTCCGTAGGAGCGACCCGCTGATTAACAGGTCGCTCCTACGGAGCTACGAATTAATTACACCATTATTACTATAGACAGGTCGCTCCTACGGAGCTTCTTCTTAAACAGTTTCTAAGGGTCGAATTCAAATTCAGGAGTTACCACTACGGATGCGTTTATTGAACATACTTCTCTGTGTCGCAGCGACGTTTGCCTTAATCAGTGCTCCACACATGCGGGCCAATAGTTCTGAGCCTGTTATTCAAAGGCTCGACGGCAGCAAACTCGCGCCAAAGCAGATTGACGCCGAGGTCGAACGGTTGATGACAAAGGGGCGCGTACCGGGGTTGGCGCTCGCCCTGATTCAAAATGGGAAACCTGTCTACGTGAAATCCTATGGACTGCGCAGCGTCGAGAAGAATCAGCCGCTAGAGACTGACACAGTGATGTATGGCGCTTCCTTGACCAAGCTGATATTCGCCTACTTCGTCATGCAATTGGTTGACGAGGGCAAGATCAACCTCGATCAACCGATCTCAGCGTATCTGAAAAAACCGCTGCCGGATTATCCGAAGTATGCCGACCTTGCAGGCGACCCGCGCTGGCGATCACTGACAGCGCGGATGTTACTTGACCATACGCCCGGCTTTCCGAATTTCCGTTTCCTCAACCCGGACGGAAAACTCGACTTCAAATTCGATCCCGGAACCCGTTATGCCTACTCAGGCGAGGGGATCAATTTGCTGCAATTCGTCTTGGAAGAAGGACTGGGGCTGGATGTCGGCAAGGAGATGCAGCGGCGCATCTTTGATCGCTTCGGCATGACGCGTACAAGCATGACCTGGCGCGAGGACTTCGCGCCAAACCTAGCCGATGGCTATGATGTCAACGGCAAGCTTGAGAGGCATCACGCGCGCAGCAACGTTCGCGCAGCCGGGTCAATGGACACGACGATCACAGATTACGCAAAGTTCCTGGCCGCATTCATAAGCGGCGAAGGACTGTCAGCCGTGTCGCGTCGCGAAATGCTGCGACCGCAGATTGCCATCGCGTCGGCCCATCAATTTCCTACGCTCGATGCGACGACCGAACGGGCGAACCGCAAAATCGGTCTTTCCGCAGGGCTGGGTTCAGTGCTGTTCAAGAGCCCGTATGGGGCCGCCTTCTTTAAGGGCGGCCATGATGACTGGACTGGTAATATGGTCGTCTGCGTAGAGTCAAAGAAGCAATGTATTCTGCTGCTGTCTAACAGCGTGCGCGGCGAGGTTATCTATCCGGCGCTGGTCAAATCGGTGTTTGGAGATACCCGGTTGCCGTGGTCGTGGGAGTACAATCCGCAAGGGTCGCCGCCTCCGATTTACTGATTATCCTAATTGCTTACGAAAACGCCACGCGCTGATTGCGACCAGCAGCACAGCAAATCCGATCAACATGAGAAAGTTCGGATAGAGTATCTCGATATCTGCGCCTTTAAGCATGATGCCGCGCGCAATCGTCGCGAAGTGGCGCACAGGATTAATCATCGTAACCGGCTGCAGCCAATCAGGCATCGCTTCAATCGGCGTCGTCGCTCCTGACAGCAACGCTATGGGCGGATTGATGAAGAAACTCAGCAACTGCGCTTGCTGTTGCGATTTAGAAAAGGTCGCCAGGAATGTTCCCAACCCTATGCCAGCCAGCACACAAAGCGCGCCTGCCATATAAATCAGGATCAGGCTGCCTCGCACAGGCACATCGAACACCAGCCAGCCCACCCCCAGCGCTATCCATACGTCAGCCGAAAGCAGAAGAAATAAAGGCCCCATCTTTGCCGTGATGATTTGCCCGGCAGATGCCGGAGTCATCAATAACTGCTCGACCGTGCCAACCTCTTTTTCTTTCACCATCGCGCCTGCCGCCACAAGCGACCCGTTCAATACCAGAAGAATTCCGAGAACTCCTGTCAGCATGAACCACGAGCTTTTGAGTCCGGGGTTGTAAAGCAATGCCACGCGAGATGTCAATCCGCTTGCCGTTGACTGAGAGGCTGTGTCGGTCAAGCGTTGATTTAAAGAAGCGATTATGCGCTCGGCGTAACCGGCGGCAATCCCTGCGGTGTTTGAATTGACCGCGTCAAGCAGCAGTTGCACCTTTGCGGTCTCCTGCCTCGCGCGCTGCCTGTCGAAATCCGAAGGAATGATTATTCCTGCGTCCAGATTTCCTGCTTTCAATTCGCGGCTCAGTTCGTCCGGCGAGTTATAGTAATCGGCCACCTGAAACGAAACGCTTTCAGAGAACGCGGAAATAACATCACGACTGATCGTAGTACGGCTCTCGTCCAGTACTCCCAGTCGCAGCCCTGTCACTACGGGATTGAGCGAAAAACCGAAGATGATCAGTTGAACCGTCGGCGGAACTATCAACGCTGCGATCAATTGACGGTCGCGCTTGATATGTCTCAGCTCTTTCAAGAACAGCGCCCAGATGCGCAGCCCGCGAATTTTGTTGATAAATTTTTTC
>DATEKX010000691.1:0-2357 GCA_035277165.1 Blastocatellia bacterium
CGCTGCCGCCCGATGCCGGATAAGATTTCTTGGAGTTGTCAATCAGATACTCGCAATCGGCGCTCATCCTACTGTCTTGAATGACTGAGAGCGTCTGCTCGCCAATTGTGATGCTGCCCTGTCGCGGGTTGCTGGTGAAGTTCTCGCGCGCGATGTAATTTACGATGCCGTTTCCGCTGCCGCTCTCTGATGAAGTGATCAATATCCAACTGTCGTTGCTCACGGCAGTCCAGTTGCAACTCGATTGCGCGGTCACGGCTACCTGCCCGTCGCCACCATTGAGCGTGAAGAATTCACGGGCAGGCGAAATAGCCGCAGGGCAAGCATCAGAGGTCAACGAAATGACGGTCGCTGAGTACGGCGCGACTGTGTAAACAAAGTTGGTTCCTGCGCCTGCGAAATTTGTCGTAGCTATATCCGGCGAACCTGTGCCCGTGCGCACTGATTCATCCTGCGGTATTCCGTATGAATGCGCGGTCGCGTTCGATTGCGGCGCAAAGCCTGACAGGTTGATGCTTGCGTTAAGAGGAGTGGTGGCGCTCTTGTTAATCAACAGCAGCGACAAACTGCCGTCGCTTCGCTTCGCCCCGTAAGCGGCAAGAAGGTTGTAGTTGCTCGTCGCTGTGACGACTTGATCTCCGCCAGCCGCAAAGCGAGATACAAGTTTGCTCATGTAATAAGTCGGGTAAGGGTTGCTTTGCCCGGAAACCATTCCATAGTCGCCGTACAATCGCCAGCCGTAAAGCGACGAACTGTTATTATTGCCTGCCTCCTGACCGTTTCGCAGAATCCACCACATCAACGTGTTGAACTCCGTTTGAATAATCTGCCCAAAGCTGTCCGCATAAAACAGTCCGTTCACTAAGCTAGTCGTCTGTTTGCCCGGCCCGCTACTGACCGAATTGTTCTCTGTGCAAACAAGCTCGACGTTCGCCGCTTGAGCGCCAAGATAATCGTTCAACTGCTGGCGCAGATTCGCCGCATCGTTAGTCCAGCTTTTCGCCGATTGCAAAAGCCCCGCATCGTCTTCCCCTCCCGGCCCCTGATCGTACTTGTGATAGATGACAAAATCGGGCGTGATCCCGAGCGTTTTAAGAGTGGCGAGCATCACGGGAGTCCATCCGTTGTGCGACTGCCCTGTTCGAGGATTCACAACAGTGTGATCGCTGTAGTTGGCATAAGAGTCTTCGCCCGTCACGGCAACCACGCCGACTTTTATCGTCGGATCAACTGCCTTCATCGCGTTGATGTAATCTCGCGCGGCAAACGCGTATGTGAACGGGTCGTGAGGCCGAGCGTGCGTGTCGTTCTCCCAGCCTCCATAATTTTCGTTGCCAACTTCCCAGTACTTGAAACCATACTGCTTCGTTATGTTCGAGTAGCGCACCCAGTCAGCCGCTTCCTGCGCCGTACCGCTGCCGTAGTTCGTCGTGATAAACGCCTGAGCGTTGACAGTCCGCGCCACGTTGGCAAAAGCATCGAAGTTAGTCGCCCATTGAAAAGTGTCGCCATCGGTCATGTTCGTTTGCCAGTGATAACTGTTTGACAGCGAACCGCCGGGAAAACGCGACACGCGTGTGCCATTCGCGTTTAACAGCGAGACTGTTGCTGCTGTGTTGAACGACGAATCCCACACGGCTCCCGCAACGCCGAACAATCGCGAATCAATCACGCGCCTGACGTTGTTTGCATCAACATTAATCAAAACCTGCGAAGGCGGAGGCACTGCCGCAAGGCTTATGTCGTCAACATAGAAAGCAGGCTGCGCGCTTCCGCTCGCGTCCTGTAACCAGAAGCCGTTGAAGTTTGCATTGTTCGCAACATGAAGCGCCGAGAGCGGAATGGTGACTTTGCGCCAGGTGTTGGCAGCTACGGAACCACCCGCGATGTATGTATTGAGCGGCACGCTTGCTTGCGACGCGTCATTGATCTGAGCCGCGACTGTGATGTTGCGATTGTTAGTGGTGCCGCCATTGATCCAAAAGACAAGATCGGTGTAGCCTGAGTTATCGAAGTTAGTGTGGCGCAGGTAAAAGCCTTGCCAAGCTCCCGTGTAAGTTACCTTCACGCTCTTGCTGCCGCTGTGAACGTAGTCGGTAGAGTTGAAATCACGCGCGCTCCATGACCAATCCTGCCAGCCTGCGCCAAGCGAATCGCTGTAGATTACCTGATCTGCCTGAGCGCGAGCATCCTCTGACAACACACAAAGCAGAGACAAAAGAACGAAACAGAGTAAAAATTTTCGGCCCACTGATCCCCTCCTTGATAAAGAAGCTCCGTAGGAGCGACCTGTCTATAGTATCGTCACCGATAGAGTTTCCCGTAGCTCCGTAGGAGCGACCTTTTGAATGATAGGT
>DATEKX010000692.1:0-7373 GCA_035277165.1 Blastocatellia bacterium
TTCGATCAAGCGGTGCGCGACGTTGCGTTCGGAGCGGACGATGCCGCCGATCTGGCCTTCGTCGTTGAACCACAGTTCGGCTTCCGGCAGGTCGAAATCAATCGCGCCGCGCTCTTCTCTTCGCTTGATTAAACGGAGCGTGAGTTCGTGCGTCATTAGCAGCATCTCTTTGATATGAGCATACCGCCTGCCCGTTTCGCCGTCGGGGTTGTTTATGATTTCGCTGACATCGGTGTAAGTCATGCGCTCGCGGCTGTGAATCACAGAAGGCGCGAGCGTGTAATCAACCACACGGCCTTTCTGGTCGAGTTCCATGATCGCCGACATCGTGAGGCGAGGGGTATGAGGATTGAGCGAGCAGATGCCGTTCGACAGTCTTTCGGGCAGCATCGGTATCGCGCGCTCAGGGAAATAAACAGAAGTCCCGCGCCGAAACGCTTCTTCATCGAGCGCGCTCCCCTGTCGCACGTAGTAACTGACATCGGCTATGTGAACGCCGAGTCGCGCGCGACCATTCGACAACATTTCAAGAGAGACCGCGTCATCGAAATCGCGCGCAGTCTCTCCGTCAATCGTGATAGTAAGCCAGTCGCGCAAGTCCATCCGTCCGGCTAGTTGTTCATCGCCTATGGTTTCAGGAATTGATTCGGCTTCGGCCAACACCGCGTCGGGGAAGACGTGCGGCAAGTGATGCTTTCTGATAATGATTTCAATGTCTATGCCGGGTTGATCTTCTCGACCGAGCACTTCAATCACGCGGCCCAACGGGGGTCGCCCTGCAACAGGCGGTCTTGTGATTTCAACATTCACTATGTCGCCGTCCGATGCGCCGAGCGAATCCGAAACCGCTACGCTGATCTCGTAAAGAAACCTCTCATCAAGGGGCGAAACAAAGCACTCGTTTTTGAGTTTGACGAACCGCCCGACGACCGTTCGGTTTGCGCGGCGCAGCACTGCTTCGATGCGGCCCTCGCGCCCGCGCGCTCGAACGCCTGTGACGCGAGCGATAATCGTATCGCCATTGAGCGCTCCGCCCATCGCCTGCTCAGAGATGTAAAGATCGCCTTCCTTTCTCTCTCTTTCATCTTCGGGAACAACGAAAGCGTGGCCTGAGCGAGTGCCACGCAGCGTGCCGATCAGTAGCCCTGTTGATTGCTTGCGCCAGTAACGACCGCCTTTCGCAGTGGCAAGCCCCGCGCGCGCGAATTCAACGAGGTGTTCGCGCAAACGCGCAGTTTGTGCGTCACCCAAGCCGAGCGCTTCGGCCAAACGGTCAACAGTTATCGCGCGGTCACGCGATTTGGGCAAAGCTTGAAGGACTCTCTGCGGTGAAAGGTCTGTGGTTAGCAATGAAGGAATCCTCTAACTGATATTGACACTTTTCGCACCCGGTCGATAGTATATTTTTGCTTCGATTGCATCATAATCGTTTGAATTGCGGATATGTCACCCCTCAAAAGCATTTCCATCTACTGTACTAGCATGAAATATACAAAAGAAATACTAGAGCGCGCTGTTAAGGACAGTAAATCTTATGCCGACGTAATGCGCAAGGTGGGTGTCAAATGCACTGGCGGCAATCATGGTCATATAAAAAGTAAGATAGCCAAATATGGAATAAACGTATCGCATTTCTTGGGTAGGAGAATAAATTGCGGAGGCGCACATAAAGGAGGCCCTGAACGTAAGAAGGCTAAAGAAATACTTGTGCTAGGCAAACCCGGTTCATTATCTTGCAAAACGTTTCAGCTACGCAGAGCACTCGTAGAAATAGGCCGGATTTATGTATGCGCGGAATGTGGCTTGGCAAATTCCTGGAATGGCAAAGAGTTAATGCTACAAGTGGATCACATTAATAGTGACAAACATGACAATAGAGAGGGCAATCTTAGATTTCTCTGTCCCAACTGTCATAGCCAAACTGGTAACTGGGGATTTAATAATAGTGGCGGCACCGACTTGACAAGCAGAGCAGCATACTTTAGAGAATATAGAAGGAAAAAGAGAGCAGCCAAAGTTTAATATGCCGAAGTGGTGGAATTGGCAGACACGTGCGTTTCAGGGGCGCATGACCGCAAGGTCGTGGGGGTTCAAGTCCCCCCTTCGGCATCTAACAACAAATCGAAGCTGATCGGGTCAGTGACTTGTTTTTTCCGTTATATCCTCATCAGCCGCATCAATTCTTCATCCGGTATCAATTCATCTCCGAGTATACGTTCAATACCTCAGTATCCATCTGCATTCCGGCTTTGATATACTCGCAAGCGGCCATACTTCAATGCTCTCTATTCGCGCAAAGCTCACGCTCTGGTATCTCGGCATAGCCGCTTTAGTGTTAGGCGCGTTTGCCGTTGCGATCTACTTCTACCTGTCGCGCGGGTTGCTTGCGGCCATTGATACATCGCTGTGGAATCAGGCCGAGCGCATTGCGCTTGCGACCGGCCATCCGTCGAGCAACGAAGAACCGACTCAACCCGGCTCGTTGATGCTCGCTCCGCAATTCGTCTCTATCGTTGACAAAGAGGGAGAAGTTACAGACGCGATACTCGATGCCGAAGGGCACGAAGTCCCATTGATTAAATCTTCGCTCGAACAATCTGCCATTGATGACAAGCCGCGATTTGATGAAGTTTCGATCTCTGACAACGAGCACGCTCGAATAATAACCTGGCCCGCGCGCGATGAAGACGGCGAGCCTTTCTTCGTCGTCGTCGGGCAATCGCTCAAAGACCTTGAGCGAGCGCAACGGCAATTGCTTATTTTGCTTGCCGTCTCTAACCCGATAGCCTTGCTGCTTGCTTCGCTCGGAGGTCTATGGATAGCCAACAAAGCGCTGCGCCCGGTTGATCGTTTGACGCGAGCAGCCGAACACATCGGTCGCGGCAGTTTGAGCGAGCGCGTGGAAGAGTCCAGGTCTCAAGACGAGATAGGACGGCTCGCTCGCACATTCAACGAAATGATCAGCAAGCTTGAACAAGCTTTTGAACGCGAGCGCAGGTTTACCGCTGACGCTTCACATGAATTGAAAACTCCGCTCGCAGTTCTTCGCGGCGACATCGAAGTCGCGTTGCGCCGCGAGCGTTCGGCTGAAGAATACAAGAACGTGCTTGCGTCCAGCCTTGAAGAGATTGCGCGGTTGACCAAGCTCACGGATGATCTGTTGACGCTCGCGCGCTCGGATGCGGGCGAGCAAGTGCTTGAGCTTGAGCCTGTCCGCCTGGATACTTTAGCGGCAGAAGCGCACGCATTCATTCAACCGCTTGCCGATTCTTCCGGCGTCGCGCTCAACTACGACGCGCCTGCTTCGCCGATTGTGATCGAAGGCGACGGGAAGCGGCTCAAACAACTGCTGGTCAACCTGCTCGATAACGCCATCAAGTACACTCCGGCAGGCGGCAGCGCGCGGCTCGTGTTACGAGTTCAGGACTCCGTGGCGCTGGTAGAAATTTCAGACAACGGGCGAGGCATACCGGCAGAGTCATTGCCGCACATCTTCGAGCGATTCTATCGCCGCAGCGACCCGCGCGATTCGCGTGTGACAGGCTTCGGGCTTGGACTTGCCATCTCAAAGTGGATAGTCGACGCGCACAACGGTTCCATCGAAGTCGAGAGCGAACAGAGTCGCGGCTCGCGCTTCACTGTTCGCCTGCCGCTTGCAGAAGAAATGATGAACTATGAATTATGAATGATGAATTGAGGGCTTCTCTTTCCGGCTCATCATTCCGCATTCATCATTCATCGTTTCTTCTGCCTTCACCCCTTCAGTTCTCTCGTGTTACTATCAGGCTCTAAATGCCTGCGAGGTTCCCCAACAAAAAATGGATTCAGACTCGACGCGACGAGGCAAGCGTAGCGAGACTTGCGCGAGACTTGCGCCTTTCGGAACTCATTGCGACCTTGCTGGTCAATCGGGGTATCACTGACTCAGGCGAAGCTGACAGATTTCTTAACCCTTCAATCGCTTACCTGCACGACCCGTTCCTGATGCGCGACATGCGCGAAGCAGTCACGCGCATAATGCGCGCAATCGAGTTGAAAGAAAAAATTCTCATCTATGGCGATTACGATGTTGATGGAACGACTTCGACAGTCATTCTGAAAAAAGCGCTCTCGATCATCGGAGCGGATGTCTCGTATTACATCCCCGAAAGATTAAAAGACGGTTATGGCTTGCGCGACGACGCGATGAAGATGGCAAAAGACAGCGGCTACCATCTCATCATCAGCGTAGATACAGGCATTCGCGCGCAACAGGTAGTCGAACACGCGCGCGCGCTCGGACTCGACATCATCATCACAGATCATCATCTTCCCGAAGCAGGATTGCCGCGCGCAAACGCAGTGCTCAACCCCAAGCGGCTCGATTGTTCGTACCCGAACAAAAACCTTGCAGGATGCGGAGTCGCTTTCAAACTCGCGCAAGCGCTGCTGGCGGAATCAGGCCACGAGCGACTCACCGAATCATTCATCAAGATCGCGGCCATCGGTACAATCGCAGACATCGTTCCGCTTGTGGGCGAAAATCGAGTCATTGCCAAATACGGGCTTGCAGGTTTGAAGCAGCCGAATAATCACGGACTGCGCGCGCTGCTGGAAGTCGCAGGCATAGCAGGCAAATCCGTATCGTGCTTCGATGTCGGCTTTCGCATAGGCCCGCGCATAAACGCCGTAGGAAGGATGGCAGGCGCAAGCGCTGCCGTTGATCTGTTCGACGCGCCTGACCTTGAAACGGCCATGCGGCTCGCAGTCGAGATGAACGAACAGAACGCGGCGCGGCAGCAGATTGAAGCCGACATACTCAAGCAGGTGATGTCGAAGATTGAAAGCGATACACGCCTCCGCGATTCGCACATCGCCGTAATCGCGGGCGAAGGATGGCATCGCGGAGTTATAGGTATCGTCGCGTCAAAAGTTGTAGATCACCTTTATCGCCCGGCCATAATTATTTCCATAGAGAACGGCATAGGTCATGGCAGCGGGCGCTCGATTCAAGCCTTTCACCTGCTCGATGGGCTTGAAAGCTGTAGCGATCTGTTCGAGCGATTCGGAGGCCACTCGCATGCGGCGGGGCTTGCAATGCGCGCAGACAAGATTGACGAGTTGAGAAACCGGCTCAACGAACATGCGCGCAACGTGCTGACGGATGAAGACCTCATCCCCGTAATCCAGACAGACTTTCATCTGCCGCTCAAGTTCGCTTCGCTTGAAACCGTAGAAGAAATTACACGGCTTGAACCGTTCGGACCGGGCAATCCGCAACCCGTTTTTGAAGCGCACGGCGCACAAATCGTTTCGGCTCCGCGCGTGCTAAAAGAAAAGCATTTGAAGTTTCGCGTTCAACAAGCCAGCCGATGGCTCGATTGCGTCTGGTGGGGCGCAGCAGGTCGCGCTGCCGACCTCTTTCCGGGCGACCGTGTCAGCCTCGCATTCACACTGTCGGAAAACACCTACAACAATATTACTCAGGCGCAACTCACGCTGCGCGATTTGAGGATAGAATAAACCGAATTCAGCATGCTTTACTCGTAAAAGATCAGCGGCCTTCAGGCTGCTTGCCCGGAGGGCAAATAGGCCAGCGCTTCTAGCGCTGGTTATTGATCGGGGGGTGATTCTTTTAGCGCGCTTGAGCGTGCTTTTCTTCATCAGCTTCAGCTACTTGATAGCGATATGGCTAAAGCCTATCGGGAAAGCCCGTTCAAACGGGCTAGAAGATAAATCGCCCGCCTTGCAACCAACCGTAAACGGTTGGCCTATTTGCCCTCTGGGCAAGCAGCCTGAAGGCCGCTCTTCGGACTGCATAACAGAACGATAACAATATCTTTTCATTATTCTCATTCGACACTTGCTCGCCTGACGTGCAAGAATCTTTGAGAGAACGTTTCACGTTTTCAAAGATTCATGATACGAACAAAGTTATTATCAGCAGGAAGACTTGCGGCGCTGGGGCTGTTCATTTCGATTGCAGCGGCGCTGGCAGTTTACCTGGTCATTCGCAACAAACACATCGAAAGCCATAAGCGTGACCCGAAGCTGCAAGGGCCTATAGTCGCCGTCTTCAACAACACACGCTATGCCCACGAGGTCGAAGGCCGCGTGCGCTTCATCATGACGGCTGGCGTGGATAAGACCTACGGAGACGGCACGCACGAACTTGAGCAGGTCAAGCTCGAATCTTTCGGCTCGGAAAGCAATCGCCACGATATTGTCACCTCTGACCGCGCGAAGGTCAGCGATCCTTCAGATCTGGACAAACTCGATGCCGAGTTTATATCAAACGTCATCGTTCAAACGACCGACGGGCTGACTGTCAAAAGCGAATACCTTCACTACGACCACATCAAAAATACGATTGATACGGACAAGCCTGTCGAGTTCGAGGGCCGTAATTTTTCCGGTCGCTGCACCGGATTGTTGATCGAAGCAACGGATGAACGCGCGCATCTGCTCAAAGCTGTTGATGTAACTATCAAGCCTGAAAGCAAAGACAAGGCGAAGAATAATAAACACAGTGACGAAACCGATGCGGAAAAGGCCGCGCGAAAGGCTGCTAAGAAAGCTCGCAAGCGTGCGCGCAAGCTCGAACGCCAGCGACAAGAAGCCTTGGCTCAAACAAGTTCTCAGCCTGCTGAACGCAACAAACCAAAAGCAAAGGGCGGCTCTAAATCAGGTGGTTCTAAATCAGGCGCGCCGCAGATCGCTTCAAAAAAGCCGACGCACATCACCAGCCAAAGTGCGCTGCTGGAAAAGAAAGATCATCGCGTCACCTTCGACGGCAGCGTCGTAGTCACGCAAGGCTCTGACCAGATGCGAGCAGACAAGATGACGAGCTACGCGGACGCCGATAATCACATCGAACGCATAGAAGCGCGCGGCGACTCTTATCTGAAACAAACGGACAAGGCGGAGATCAAATCTCCTGACATGGATTTCTTCTTTGGCAACACGCACCAGATCGAGCGCGCAGTGGCCGTCGGCGGCGCGTACACTCAATCGCTCGGAGCGGAACCAAAACGTGAAGCGCGCGCTTCAACTATCGAAGCGATGTTCGTTCCGGGCGCTGACAGCAGCCTTGTTGATACGATCAAAGCGACTGGCAACGCAGTTGTTCAGATACACGCTCAAAAACCTGCGAACGATAAAATCAATCCGACAGAGCGAGAGCTTAAGGCTAATAACGTCTCGTTGCAGTTCTTCCCCGATGGCAAAAACGTCAAGTCTGCCGAAGCCAGCGAAAACGCCGTGATGACTGTCACGCCCGTTCGCGCAGAAAAAGGCGCTAACAAGAAAACCATCCACGCGCCTCAAATGAACTCAGCGTTTTATGACGAAGGCAATCGCGTGAAGACGTTCAACGCGACCGGCGGAGTCAAAGT
>DATEKX010000693.1:0-2884 GCA_035277165.1 Blastocatellia bacterium
GTTCTTTTCAAACAGCTTGAATATGCGCTTGTACTCGTCGGCCCAGCTTGTCGGCTCTGTGAAGCCGTGATCTTCGACAGGGTAGACGGCCAGTTCCCAGTTCTGCTTGCGAAGCTCGATGAGTTTCTGCACCAGTCGCACTGTGTCTTGAAAATGCACGTTCGTATCAACCATACCGTGACAGATTAACAGCGCTCCCTTCAGTCCTTGAGCGAAGTAAATCGGGGACGACTGCTTATAAGCTTCCGTATCTTTCTGCGGAACGTTCAGGATGTTCGACGTGTACCCGTTATTGTAGTGCGCCCAGTCCGTCACGGGCCTCAGCGCCGCGCCTGCCGCAAAAACATCAGGCGTTGTAAATAGCGCCATCAACGTAATGAATCCTCCATAACTTCCGCCGTAAAGCCCTATTCGCTTCGCATCAATTCCCTGCTCGCGCACCAGCCATTGCGCAGCGTCAACTTGATCTGTCAGGTCTTTGCCTCCCATGTGGCGATAGATGCCCGTGCGCCAGTCGCGCCCGTAACCGGATGATGCGCGATAATCAACATCCATCACCGTGTAACCGTTCTCCATCAGCAAGTGGTGAAACATGTATTCACGATAGTAATTCGACCACCATCGATGAACGTTTTGCAGATAGCCCGCGCCATGAACGAAGATCACAGCAGGGCCGCCACGCTTTGCCGCTTTCGGTTTATACAACCGCGCGTAGACGGTCGCGCCGTCGCGAGCCGTAAAAGTGACTATTGGCGGATCAATCCAGTTATAGTTCCAGAACTCAGGCGCGGGCGATGAAGTTATCTTCTTACCTTCGGCGCTCGCGCGATTCTCTTGAATGTAAAGCTCAGGCGGTTTGTTGCTGTAAGAGTAGATCAGCGCAAGCATCTTTTCATCGGGCGACACTGTAGCCTGATTGTTGCCGGGCATCGAAGTAATCTTGACTCGTTCGCCGCCTTCGGCTGACATAACGTAAAGATGGCGCTCGCCGGGATGCACTTCGCTCGTGGTGAGAAAGAATTTCGTTTTGTCGTCGGACAAATCAACGCCTGTCACTTCCCACTTGCCTGATGTCAGAGCGCGAGCTTCGCCGCCTTCGTAAGCGACTGTGTAAAGGTGCGCATAACCGCTGCGCTCCGATTGAAAATAGATTCGCTGATTATCCTTCATCCATCCGAGCGTGAATGCGCCGGGGCCGTCAACCCACGCGTCGTCGTGCTCGTTTACTATCACGCGAGTCTTTCCGGTCGCCGCGTCCAGAGCCAGCACAAAACGATCTTTGTTATCGGCTGACCGCGCGGGTATTACGGCTTTGCTTCCGTCTTCGGACCAGAGCGGTTGAAAAAGCTGTATGTCGCGCTCGCGTTCGGCTGCGCTCGCGCGAGCTTGATCTGTTTCACCCGTGCGCCGCTCGCCTTGAGTTTGCCGTCCCGCAGTTTGTTGCTGCGATTGCTCTGACTCATTTCGAGTGACGCGCTCGGCAGTTTGCTCAGTTCTTGTTTCTGTGCGCGGAGCGACTTGCTTCTGCCCATGATCTACCCACTTCACATCGCCGTTCTGAACGTCCAGTATCGCAAGTCGCGCGCGGTTCTGCACATCGCCTACTTTTGTTCGACTCGGGATGTCTTCGGTGTAGGAAGACTCTGTGACATAGTTGGGCACGATGGTGTTTTTCGAGCCCTCGGCAGAATCAACGACAGTAGCGATGACAGACTTTTCATCGGGCGAAAGCTGAAGACTTCCGACCGATTGGCGAGGTTGAAGATTGAAGGGCTTTCGTTTTTCCTGCTGCTTGCGCTTCGCTTCGTCCTCTTCGCGTTTTTCGGCGCGGCGTTTGACGACATCGAGCAGATCACGTTCTTCTTTCTTCAGATACTCCTGGCTATCTGTGCCGCGCTGTTGTTGAGACGAATCGCGCCGCGCTTGCTGCCCGCCGCCGCCAAAGCCTCCGCCACCACCCGGCACAGGAGGCGCAGCGCCAGCCGCGCGAATGTCGGTCATCTGCACAAGCGACCCCGTGTCTAAAGACATCACAAACAAGTTGCTCGTGCGTGTGAAGTAGATGCGCCGCCCATCGCGTGTGAAATGCGCGTTCGATTCCCCGTCCGTTGTATCTGTGATTTGCCGCCGCTGGTTCGTCGCGTTGTCGTAGATAAACACATCGCCGCTGTCAGTATAGAGTGTGAATTTTTTATCTTTGGATAGCTCGCCGTTTGTTGGAGGCGCGTTCCTGGCCTCTTCTTCCGTGAGTTTCTTGAGACCGCTGCCGTCGCGATTCACGACGTAAGTGTCAAAGTCTTTCGCTTGCGGCTCGGCGGCCTGCTTCCACTGAAAGTAGATGCGCTGATTATCAGGAGACCATCGGACTGCACGCGGCTCGTTGCCGACAAGTCCAGGCCCGCGCATTATGTTGTCAATCGTGAGGTCGAATTTTTTATCGCTCGACGCAGCAGCAGTTGATTGCGCGCTCGACGATTTTTGTCGAGCAAACGCGGGCGCGATATGTCCTGCGACGAGAAGATAAACAAGAAAGAGAATCGCTTTTCGTTTGCACAAAGTCTGACAGTTGCTCATCAGTCCTCCAGCGAAATGGTTTGGTGCTTGCCTGATAATAAGAGGATTTTGTAGAAGCTTTCAATGCGAAAAGGGCGGAACTGAGTCTCCGCCCTTTCTTTCGAGAATTATTTTTCAGCCGCGATCAAACTCCGGGCATTGCCTTCTTGAGCGGCTTTAACAGCAAGAACAAAACGACTGCCATAACTAATGCGGCAGCGCCGAGTATGGCAAAGAAGGTAGAGTGCAGCCATTTATCCCAGTACACGCCGATCATCGTCAGTTTATTGCCTGCGGCAGTCGCAACGAACCAGCCGCCCATCATCAAGCC
>DATEKX010000694.1:0-6411 GCA_035277165.1 Blastocatellia bacterium
CGCATAGATGTTGATAAGCTGAAACGCGCGAAAGTCAACGCCATCAGGAAAGCCCGACCATGTGCCGTTGAAAAAATCGGGATAGAAGACCTGCAGCGCGAGCGATACCCATCCGCCCGTCGAGCCGCCGCTCAACACGCGACCGTAAGGTTCTCCAACGCAGCGAAATTTCTTCTCGACGTATGGAATCAACTCCTGAGTAATCGCATCCCCATAGGGGCCGTGATTTTCGGAATTGACCTGATAGCAATCTCCGAGCGGCCCATCGCCATCGAGATGAACCATCACCATGCGCGGCGTGTCATCGGCCAGCCACATTCTTCTAAAGCCCGACCCTTCGGCCATCCTCCGCTGCACGCCTGTGAAGCGAGAACCGTATCCGCCGATTTCAACGCGCAACGGATATTTGCGCGCAGGCTCTTTATCAAAGTCTCGCGGCACGATCACGCCCGCGCGCAAATAGATCGGTCTGCCGTGAAATTTACTCAACAGGTTCGATTGAATCTTTACATACTTGACGTAATCGGTTTCGGCTGGCAGTTCTTCGGGCGGAATTTTCTTAGTCAGTTCTATCTTCACCGTAGCAGCGCGCGATGGGTCGAGACGGATTTTTTGAACAGCGCTGTAGAGATTTCCCGGCGCGTTCACCGATTTCAAATCAATGTTGGAATCGAAAAGCGCTTGAACGTTGTAGTCGCCCGCAGGCAGATGCGCGAGGTCTTCTATGGGAAAAGCGATGGCTTTATCATCAATGACGGCGGCAGCGCCGGGCGCAAAGTTGTTCACGTCGCGCGCAAACATTGGCGGAGCATCAAGCCCTGTCTCGCCTATCATCAGCCTCGGCTCGCCCGAACCCGCCCGGTTCATTACGACAAACAATCGCCCGTTTTGCGAGCTTGAGATCAACCCTTGCGCGATTGTGATCTCGAATCTAAGAGGCGCAGGAGCAGAGCTTCGCGCAGCAGATTGAATCAGGGCAAGCGTTATCATTACAGCAACGAGTAGCCATCTTTTTTTCATATTTCTTTTCAGGTTCATGCATTGATTGAGTCATTCAACACGCGCGATTCGATCGGAGTCAAGCAATTCCAGCAGTGCCTTGCGCGCGCGCTCGACCGCCATCGCTTCTTTCGATTCAATCGTGATCTTTACTCGATAATCATCGCGCGTGAAGACCGGGTAAGAGCCAATCTCCACGTCCGCGTTTTCGGCTGCTACTTTATCCAGGTGTGGAGCGATGTCGAATTCATCTTCGCGCGTGTAAATTTGAGATATGTGAAACGGCTCGGCACGAAACCGCTCGCGCATAGCTTCAAACTTGCTGCGAAAAAGTTCCGGCACGCCCGGCAGCACGTAGACGTTTTTCATCATAAGCCCGGGCCAGCGCAATCCCTTCTCTCGTATCAACTCTGCGCCTTCGGGCACGTCTGCCATTCGCATTCGGACGCCATCGGCTTCATCTCCGAAATAGCTGCGCAGCATGGCTTCAAGTTCGGGGTGGCGAACAACCGCGCAATCGAACGCGCGAGCAATGGCTTCTATCGTCACGTCGTCGTGAGTAGGCCCGACGCCGCCCGAGGTGAAAACATAATCGAATTCCGAAGAGCATTCGCGCACGGCTTTGGCTATCGTATCAATCTCATCGGGAATGATTACTACGCGGCGAAGCGAGACTCCCAGTTCGTACAATTCAGCGATTAGAAAACTGGCATTCTTGTCCTGAGATTTGCCCGTGAGAATCTCGTTGCCGATGACAACAATGGCTGCGGTCTTCTGTCGCATGGCAAGAATATTAAATGATGAAATAGCGATTGAACAGCACCGCTCGCAGTACTGTTGATCATTCTGCCCTCTGCTTGAAAGAGATTCATCAATCGAATAGAATCCATTCGGTCATAACCCCTCTGCAATCAACAGTGGATATCGAAAGGAGCAACCAATGCGCTTGAAGATTTGGCTGATAGCTTGCGCAATCTTACTCGAAGCCTGTCTGGCGTCTTTCGCCGCCGGACAAACCGCTCGGCTGAGTTCAAAGAGTTCAAAAACGACTGCGAGCGGCAACGGGCAGCAATCCTCCGACTGGCCCATGTACGGGCGCGACCTTGCAGGCTCGCACTACAATCCGAATGAAAAAATCATAACGCCTGCGACCGCTTCTCGCCTCAAGGTCAAATGGATATTTGAAACAGGAGGCGACGTGTCGAGCCAGCCGACTGTCGTCAACGGTGTCGTCTATTTCGGCTCGTGGGACGGCAAACAGTATGCTGTTGATGCAAAGACCGGCAAGCAGATTTGGGAGTTTGAAACAGGCATGCCATCACGCAGCGGCACGGCCTATGCCGACGGCGTGATCTATTTCGGCGATGTCGGCGGGCGACTCTTCGCGCTCGATGCGAAGACAGGCGCACAGATATGGAAAACAAAAACAGACCCTCATCCGATGACAATCGCTACGAGCGCGCCAATCTATCACAACGGTCGCGTCTATATCGGCATCTCTTCGCGCGAAGAAGTGGTTATGATGGGAAATCCCAAATACGAGTGCTGCACGTTTCGCGGAGGCGTGGCGGCTTTCGACGCAAAGACCGGCAAGCAGGTCTGGCGATTCTACACAGTGGCTGAAGAACCTAAAGAACAAGGCGTTGACAAGATGGGCCGAAAAATATTCGGGCCGTCCGGTGTGGGCGTCTGGTCTACGGTTGCGATACACCCGGAAGAAAAAAGAATCTATGTCACGACGGGCGATGATTACACGCGGCCTGAGTCCAAGATGAGCGACGCGATCATGGCTTTGGATATGGAGACTGGAAAACTGATCTGGTCATATCAAGCGACCGAAGGCGATGTGTGGAATATGAACTGCGCTCAAATGCCGGGCGGGTGCGGGCCGGATCATGATTTCGGAACCATCGCGATGACATTCAAAGGGCCGGGCGGAAAGAAGCTGGTCGGCGCGGGTCAGAAGAGCGGATGGTTCTATGCGGTTGATCCGACAAATGGCAAGCCCGTGTGGAAGACAGAAGTAGGGACGGGCGGTTTTTTGGGAGGCATAGAATTCGGCGCGGCGACAGACGGCGAGCGCGTCTATGCAGCGATATCGAATGCGGCAAACAAAGACAGGCAAGGATGGGTTTCCGCGCTCGATGCCGCTACAGGCAAAGTTCTCTGGAAAACTCTAGCGCCGGATGGCGGCTCGAACTTCGGCCCCATCACTGTCACAGGCACGGGCGCGAACAGGCTTGTATTCGCAGGCTCATCGAAAAACGCAATCTGCGTATACGATGCGAAGGATGGAAAAATCCTCTGGCAATTCGACACTGGCGGCGGGGTCGGCGGCGGCCCGACCGTAGTTGACGGAGTGCTTTATGTCGGGTCAGGCTATCAATCGCTTCGAGTCGGCAAGGGAAACAACAAGCTTTATGCTTTCTCGATAGACGGAAAGTGAACCTCAGAGCGTGTCGTAAAAGGCAAGCACCAACCCGCGAAGTGAGTGTAAGAAGGCAGACACCAACCCGCGAAGCGGGTGTCAGATCGTAGCCCATATCGTCAGATATGGGTACAGCGTCGAATGATTTTACATAAGCCCGCGTAGCGGGCGACAGCATAGCCGGTTGATGCCTGTCGCCCGCTACGCGGGCTTATGTGGTGATATATGGCGTTATCCCAGCACTGACGTGCTGGGCTTTAAACTGCCGCCCGTTTCACGGGCTAAGGAGTTACCCCTGCTGCGCAACAGCCGCCGCCTGTCACATCCCCTCGCGGCGACTGTTGCGCATTGACCGCAATGCGCCGGGCACTGGCGCTGCGGTTTCGTAGATCGAATCAAACATATAGAAAGTTCTGACTTGGGATACTGACCAGTGGCCGATGCGGCAGCAGTCTAGCTCCCCAATTGCAACTTACCGACGCCTCGGCCACGATGGTCATTCTTTCACTGACTCTGCAAGAGCCATCATCACAGTTTAGATAGATGAACTGAGTGCTGCTTCACCTCCTTTCTTTCAGGAATAAGAGGATGCAAGCACGAGCTTTGTTACTTGCTGCTTTCGTCCACAACCCTGAAGAGTTGTCCAAGCTCTGCCCTGTTGAGCAGACTGTTATGATCGGCATCAAGTGAACTGAACAAGCCAGTCAGCTTGGCAAACTCATCACGCGAAACTTTCCCATCTGCATTGCTATCGAAAAATGAAAGGAATCTTTCGCCAAAAGCGGGAGGGCCGCCTCGCGGCAATCGTTGACTGGCGGCGCTCCACTCCGTCTCATCTATACTGCCGTCGCGGTTTGCGTCTATGCGATCAAACATCGGCGGTGGCCCTTGCCATTCATCACGGCTCACCTTTTTATCCGAGTTAGCGTCCAGGTTCGCGAAGTTCGGCAAAAACCCTGGGCCGGGGCCGTTTCCTGGCGGCCTGGCTTCATCATTTCCTATCGCGCGTGGTAACCGGCCTAACTCTTGTGCAGTGAGCGACCCGTCTTTGTCCTGATCCAGTTTGTCAAAAAAACTCGTGGCCTGACCGAACTCCGATAGCGATACGCTGCCGTCTCCGTCCGTGTCTAAAGCCTTCAGCAAATGTCCCGCGAGCGGGCCTCCGTCTCCGGGAAAGCCCATAGGAGGCGGAGCAGCGTTCCATTCGCTTTCATCCACGCTGCCATCGTGATTCGCGTCTACGCGATCAAAAGCTTCGGGAGGGCCTTTCCATTCTTCGCGACTGATCTTTTTGTCGCTATCTTTATCGAGGTTTGAAAAGGCCGGACGCCTCGAGCCGGGACGCGGCCCTTGAAGAAAACTATGCCCTAAGGTAACGAGCGCAAAGCTCAACAGCATAGTCAAAACTCCCACTGTCATTAATTGTTTGTTCATAAGCTTGATCTCCATCTCTTAACTGTTTGTGTACCTGTGAAACTCGAACCATCACGCAGCCCGCATGAATGAATACTCGGGTGAGAGCGTGTTGTCAGAATTTCTGACCTGAAGCGTGACGGTCTCTCCCACGTCTATTTTCTTGCCGACTTTTTTGGCTATCAGCACAGTTGTCGGATTCGTGTCATCGTTGCTGGTCTTCTGCTTGTCGCCGTTTACGAACACCTTCGCGCCTGAACTGAAGTTCAGCCCTGACACGATCAACTTCTTGCCCGACACAACAGCGCCAGAAATCGCAGGCGGGTCGGTCGGCTCAACCGGATCAGTCGCTGCGATCCCTTCCAGCGCGATGTTGAATGTTCCCGTGTACCCACTGCCATCCTGAGTCAGATCAAGTATCAATTGGGAACCGCCGCCGTTATAGATACCATCCTGATTGTTGCGCGTGTTGCGCGTTCCTTCCGTGTTGTACGGAGCCTGCGTATAAACCTGATCGGTCAGGAAATCGTTGAAGAAGAGTTGTGATGTGAATTCGTAAGTCTTCTCGGAACCGGCGAAGAGGCGAATCTTGAAATGAATATGAACAGCGCGACCTGAATACCAGCCCGGATAGATCGTCAGGAATTCAACTGCTCCGTTGCTGTCTGTCACCTGATAGCCGCGCAGGTATCTCTGGCCTCGCGTATCAAATCCCGCGTCTCTGACATCGGAATAACTGCCTGTCGCGTCGCAGTGCCAGATGTCTACATAAGCTCCGCTCAAGGGCACGCAGGTATTGCCGCTGACTCGTGTGACGTTGATCTTCAGACGCAACTCGGTTCCCGCTTTCACTATATTGGTCGTTGGGTCTGTTCTGATGTCGGAGCGGTTGAGTTTCTCGTCCACAAAATATGGGCCTTCGGTCAATTGAGGTCGCACAACGCAGGTCTGTTGAGGGCTAAACATACCTGCCGCCTCAACCTTCCCTGTCGGCAAAAACTTCAAACTGGACGCGCTCGCCCATCCGACAAGCGCCGTTGCGCCCGCCGCTCCCATGAGGCGAAGTGTTTCTCGGCGGCTAATTGAATGCTTCGATCTGTTACTCATTATCACCCTATCCTTCTGTTCAATTTTGGTTATAAGGAACGTGTGTAGCACGCTCTCGTCTTCACTAAATTATACGTTCGGTTCAAGAATTGAGACGTTAAGTGTTTTCAGGCTAGTGCAAAGTTTTGTCAGGACTTTGGAAACCTGCCCGCCGCTAAATTTCTAAAACTGCGCGCTGGTCCGGCGTCAGTTCATCCAGTATTCTGATCTTTAATTGCTGCCTTGATGCGAGAATCTCTTTTTGGATTCGCGCGCGCTGTATCAATAGAAGCTCAAGCTGCCCTTTGCTGAACAACAGAGTTCTGGCTGCGAGTTGCAATTGCCGACAGTTCTTGATCAACTGGCTTTCAAGCAATTCTATGTAAGGCAGTTCGTCGTCAAGAATATGGCTAATCTCTTTTCTCTGGTTTTTTGTCAAATCCAATCCCGCGAGAAAAGCCATCGCGCTGATCTCTGATTTAAAT
>DATEKX010000695.1:0-7884 GCA_035277165.1 Blastocatellia bacterium
AGCGCGGGAAAAACCTCTGGTCTGTTGCGACAGTCTTTCTTCCCGCTTCTTGTATATTACGCAACAGTGTTAGGAATTCCGCTGATAAATGGCGGATACCACCGAGGGTCTGGTTTCTGGGAGCACTCAGCCTTAGTCTTAGTGATTCCTTTACTATTGATTCTGCCATTCGCCGTGTTCCGCTGGCTGCCGAAGCGTGTTGCTACGGGTTCAAACACAACTGGCTACTGATTGCTCATCACTAACTAACCAACGAATACAGAGTGCTCACTAAAACCGAAAAGACCGGAGCGAGCTCCGGTCTTTTTGAAAGTTAATTTTGCGCGATTGTTACACGGCTATCTTTTCAGATTCAGACCGTGACGCGCGCGCGGGAACTTCGAATGGAATAACCCGACCGTTGCTCGATGCGTTCTGAGACTCTGCCATCCGCAAGGCTCTCATCTGTAGCGCGTATATAGCGAGGCTGGAGGCCAAAATGTAGCTGTGACCGCCACAATGCTCGCAGTTGCCAGAGTGAGTTAAATAAGTTTTATATGGAGCCAATCCTTCGCCGGAACAATCACCGCAGATTATCTGAACTCCCATAGTGGGAATAGAGGGCCGCGGCTCATTCAGTTGCGCCGAATCGGTTTTGTGCCCTTTCACCAAGAAAAGAGCTGTGAGGGTTAAAGCCATCATTGTCGCCGCGATGATAATCAGCATATATCTTCTCCTCGCTGTTGTTAATCGCTTTTTTCAACGGCTTCCTGCTTGCCGCCTTGTCCTTAAATACGAACGAGCGCGAAACAAGGTTTTGCTCGTTCGTTAAAAATATAGCAACGTATGTGCCAGCCTGAGAGCGAGAATGTAAGATCGGGCAATGCGTCAGATTTTAAATTTTTGACGTTACAGGTTGCCGGTTGAGAGACAGGTTGAGATAAAAATGCAAGCTAATAGTACAAATGTGTACAGATTCATTTCATAATGGAAATTAATTCATTCTGACTAAAAGGAAACGAGCCGCAAGCATTTTGCTTGCAGCCCGTTCCTTATTTCCACACTATGCACTCTTCAAGCGCGGCGGCTCATCATGCGATATATCCACAGCAGCAGGAGCGCGCCTACCAAAGAGAGTATCCAGCTTTTGCTAGGCGTGAAGTAGCCTTCGCTTCGCACCTTGCCAAATATCAACTGGCCGACGAAGCCGCCCGCGATGCTGCCTGCAATGCCGAGCAAGGCCGTCATCAAACAACCCATCGGGTCGCGGCCCGGCATAATGAGCCGTGCAAGCCCGCCGATGATAAGGCCCATTATCAACCAACCTATGATCTCGCCCATCTCTATCTCATCCTCCTTCAGCGTGGCGTCCACACCTCGGTTCAAACAGTTCTATTCGATATTAGCCAGCGCCGCCGCCGAGCGTCAAACGAATCAACCGTTGCTGCCACTGCGTTTGAGATAAAGTCGATAAGAAGTCGAACGAATCACATCCGGGATGTTCTTGTTCAGTGATAGGGCGCGCATGTCGCGCGTCTGAATGCGATTGAGGAAACCTAATGATATGGCTATCGGAGTGCGAGGATTGCGAACCAGATTATGGATGACTGTGTAGGAGCGAGTCCAGGCGCGGTTCTGACCTATCTGTCGCAGCACGTCTTCGGGAACCGTTTTGATCGAAGATATGCTTTCAACTTCCGTGTCGGTAACGCGCGGGTTGCGCAGCACTGCTCCAGCGACTATGCGATTGGGGTCGCGCACCAGAATCATTCGAGCCTCGCGCGTGCCTTTGATCGCAAGTATTATTCGATCCTTGACGCTCATCAACGCGATCTGTTGAAACACGGGCAGACGCTCAGGCGCAATCTCGCCAGCTTCGGATTGAATCTCGTCAACCAGTTGCCCTATGTCTAGTTGATCGTCTACGGCAGGCTCAGAAGCATCGAACGGGCCGAACTCATTTTCATATTCGGTGACGAGCGAATCGTCTATTCCTTCTTCGATGAGTCCAAGTCGGATGAGGTCTTCGAGGCCTCCGACGGCGACCGTGTCGCGCTCAGCTTCTTCGACGGCGCGTTGAGCCGCTTCGCTTGCGGCGCGCGCGCGGCGCTCGTCGGCTACGAGGCGAGCACCGAATCGCTTTTCAAAAAACTCCTGTCGCACTTCGTTGGCGCGGCGTTCAGCCTCGTGCGTGCGCGCAGGATTGTTGAGTATCGCTTCGATTATTTCAGGCGTGCGAATGAGGCTCTGCTGTTTGAGCGAGATGGCTTCGAGTATAGCCGGGTTCTTGCTCGTAGCAGCGAGACGAGCAAGCGCGGCATCCGGCGTCGAGCGATTGAAGACCGCGACTTCGACCATCTCGCGCGGCGCACGCGGCCACAAACACAGAAAGCCGAGCACACCAGCGGGCGCGTTCGCTTCGGCAGCCAGCGCCAGGAAAGTTTCAGGCTTGAGCGTGTCTATCGTAGCAGCAGCAGCGTTGCGCACGCTTTCATCTTTGTCCGAGGTCAAGACGACTAGCGCTTCGAGCATCTCTTCGTTAGTGAATGGAAGAATGCCGCGCGCGGCGGCCAGCTTGACCGTTGGCGGAGCCGACCCTGTTCTTATCGCTTCTATGATGACGGTTGAGATAGCTTATTCTCTCTTAAATGATTTCGAGGCTTACTTGGGGGAACAAGGGGGCTGTGACAAGGCAAGATTACTACAGGCCGGAACGATGTTCAATTGTTTGTTAAAAAGTAAAGGCAGGAACGAGTCCTGCCCTTACTGATTTGATTATGCGCCGCAGCACTTCTTGTATTTCTTGCCCGACCCGCACGGGCAAGCGTCGTTGCGCCCGACGCGTGGGCCTTTGTTGCGCACTGGCTTTGCAGCTTCCTCTTCGCCTCCTGCAAAGGCCGTCTCGTTTGCTTTCGTGAACGCGACTCGCCCGCGACGCTGGCGGCGACGGCGTTCAAGCAACTGCTGCTCGACGGGCGCGGCCACCTGAACCTGCAGGTTGAACAGGTAGCGTATCGTCTCCGTGTTTATCCGGTCGAGCATACCTTGAAAGAGATCGAACGATTCGCGCTTGTACTCGACGAGCGGGTCTTTCTGCGCGTAACCGCGCAAGCTTATGCCTTCTCTCAAGTGGTCGAGCGCAAGCAGGTGATCTTTCCATTGCGCATCAACTATGTTGAGCATGATGTAGCGTTCGAGGTTGTGCATTGACTCGACGCCCAGTTGAATCTCTTTGTCCGCGTACCTCGCTTCGAGCTTTTCCCAGATGGCATCGCGCGCCTCGTTGGGATTCAGGTCCGCGAGGTTGATTCTTTCCTGATCCGCGTCGAAGTTGAACAATAATCGAAGCTGCTCTTTGAATCCTGTCAAATCCCATTCGTCAGGACGCTGCTCCTTCGGCATGTACTGCGCGACGAAATCATCAAACAGGTCTTCGGCCATGCCCAGAATATACTCGCGCTGGCTTTGGTTCTGTTCTTCGGGCGTATTGCCTTCAAATCCCATCAGCAGGTCGCGGCGCAATCCGTAAACGGCTTCGCGCTGCTTGTTCATAACGTCGTCGTATTCGAGCAGTTGTTTTCGAGCCGTGAAATTGCGCGCTTCGACCGATTTCTGCGCGCTCTCGATTCGCTTTGACACGAGCCGCGATTCTATAGGCACGCCTTCATCCATGCCTAGCTTGAGCATGATGTTCTTGATGCGCTCGCCACCGAATATTCGCATCAGATCGTCTTCGAGCGAGAGATAAAAGCGCGATGAGCCGGGGTCACCTTGACGGCCTGAGCGACCGCGCAACTGGTTGTCAATTCGCCGCGACTCGTGACGCTCGGTTCCGAGTATGTGCAACCCTCCAAGCCCTTTGACTTCTTCATGCTCGGCATCCGTGATTTTCTTTGCGCGAGCTATCGCATCGTTCCACTGCTCGGTTGTCGCGTCATCCGGGTTGATCTCTTTTTCTTTAAGGTACTGTTTCGCCAGAAACTCAGGGTTGCCGCCGAGCAAGATGTCGGTTCCGCGACCTGCCATATTCGTAGCTATAGTTACCTGCCCTTTACGACCGGCCTGAGCAACGATGTCGGCTTCGCGCGCGGCATATTCAGGCTTGGCATTCAAAACGTTGTGCGTCACGCGCAGCTTCTTGAGCCGCGCAGAAAGGCTCTCGGAATTATCAACCGTGATAGTACCGACAAGCACGGGCTGCCCTTTGTCGTGAAGGTCTTTGATCTCATTGACCACGGCATCCCACTTCTCGCGTTCCGTCCTGTAGATGACATCCGAGGAATCTTTGCGAACCATCGAGCTGTTGGTCGGGATGACTGCAACATCCAGCTTGTAGATGTTGGCGAATTCCGAAGCTTCGGTTTCAGCCGTACCCGTCATGCCTGCGAGCTTCGCGTACATGCGGAAATAATTTTGAAGCGTGATGGTTGCAAGCGTCTGGTTTTCGGCTTCAATCTTCACGCCCTCTTTTGATTCGACGGCCTGGTGCAAGCCGTCGCTCCAACGCCGACCGGGCATGGTGCGGCCCGTGAACTCGTCAACGATGATGACTTCGCCATCTTTGACTATGTACTGCTTGTCGAGGTTATAAAGCGTATGCGCTTTAAGCGACTGCTCTACGCAATGCAGCAACTCCATGTTCGCGGGGTCGTAGAGATTGCCAACGCCTGTGTAACGCTCGGCCACCTCGACTCCTTCTTCCGTGAGCGAGGCCGAGTGCTGTTTCTCGTCAACGTGATAGAGCAGGCGCGCATCCTGTTTGAGATCAACATCGCCGTCCGTCTTTTTAATATCGGCGACGCGACGTTGCTGCTCTCCTTTGAGCTTAATCATGCAGTCGTTCGCGGCGTAATATTTCTCGGTCGAATCTTCGGACGCGCCGGAAATGATGAGCGGCGTTCGCGCTTCGTCAATCAGAATCGAGTCAACCTCGTCCACTATCGCGTAATAATGGCCGCGCTGCACCATCGCCGAAGGCTCGAACTTCATGTTGTCGCGCAGGTAATCGAAGCCGAACTCGTTGTTCGTGCCGTAGGTGATGTCTGCGCGATAGGCCTCCTGCCTTTCCGAATCATCCATGTCGTGTTGTATGCAGCCAACCGTCAGCCCGAGGAAGCGATAAATCTTCCCCATCCATTCAGTGTCGCGCTTGGCTAGGTAATCGTTCACCGTGATGATGTGCACGCCGCGTCCCGCGACTGCGTTCAGGTAGGCAGGAAGGGTCGCGACCAGCGTCTTGCCTTCGCCCGTCTTCATCTCCGCGATCATTCCGCGATGCAAGACGATTCCGCCGATCAACTGAACGTCGAAGTGGCGCATCCCTGTCGAGCGTACGGAGGCTTCGCGCACGATGGCAAAGGCTTCGGGCAGTATCTCGTCTAGCGCGTCGTCTATTACGGCGCGCAGAGCCTTCTTCTGTTCTTCGAGCGTGCCTGCTGCAATGTCTGCTTCGGCCACGCGCTTCTCTACATGCTCGCGAAATCTCGAAGTGTGCTCGCGCAGTTCGTCATCTGAAAGAGCTTTCATTTTCGGTTCGAGCGCGTTGATCTCTAAAATGATAGGCGCGAGGCGTTTGAGCAATCGCTCGTTGGCGCTGCCGAATATCTTGGTTGCGACTTTGTTGAATATAACGGTCATACTTGTCTCTTGTCTCTCGCGTCCGGCACACTGGGAAACCGGAAGCTAAAATAATCAGCCTGCTGCCCTGAGGCTCGCGCTATAATTTCCCTGCGCGGCTGTCGGCAACAGGCTTTCGGTTAAGGTATCCAATTAACTGAGAGCATACTCACAGTCAGCCTTCACATCGCGCGGCGATACCAAATAAGAATTCTATGTGATGCCATCATAGAGAGTCAAATTAGTAGTCAGTACCGAGTCGATTTGAAAGCTCAAATCTGAAATCTCAAATTGCCAAACATCAATCCTTGACCACCCCCGACCGCCACAACGGGTGATGGCAAGCAATGAAAAAGCTCTAAAAAAAATAGTGTTGACACCCTTCAGGGCGGGTGGTAAAAAGTCTCTGCATTTGGAAAAGTGTCTTTTTGGTATTTGATTGGTTGTGAAGGCTGGAATTATTTCTTCGCACCCCGTCCCCCTGAAATCCGCCCCTTCTGCAGGTTCTCACAACCTTCTTGGCTTCTCCTTAGTTTTATGTCTGCCCCTATGAACCGGTTTCGGATTTTGCTGACAGCGGTTTCAATTTGAAATCTGCAATACGTTAAAAAGCGATCCGAAATCCAATATCCTTCCTGGGGGCTGCAATGCTTGGTAAAAAGAATAAAAGCATCGTAGGGCTTGACATCGGCTCAAGCGCGCTGAAGGCGGTCGAACTCAAACCCGCGCGCAACGGTTTCGAGCTTGTGCACATCGCTCATCAGAATCTTCAATCCGACACAATCGTTGACGGGCACATCATAGACCTTAATCATGTGAGCGACTCGATCAATCGAGTCTGGACAGATCAAAACATAAAAACAAATCAGGTTGCCACGTCGCTGTCGGGCCACGCCGTCATAGTAAAAAAGATATTGCTTCCTCAGATGTCAGGCGAAGAGCTTGACGAACAGATTCACTGGGAAGCCGAACAATACATACCTTTCGACATAAATGACGTGAACCTTTACCACGAAGTCATAGGCCAGGACCCGATGGCGCAGAACATGGACGTGCTGCTTGTGGCCTGCAAGCGCGATAAGATAGCGCAGTTCACGCAGGTCATATCGCAGGCGGGCAAACAACCCGTCATCGTTGACGTTGACGCATTCGCGCTGCAAAACGCTTACGAGGTCAATTACAACCCGATGCCCAGTCAAACGGTCGCGCTTTTAGACATCGGCGCTTCCGTGATGACGATGAACATCGTGCGCGGCACGACTTCCATCTTCACGCGCGACATCTCTGCGGGCGGCAACCAGTATACAGACCTGCTTCAAAAGGAACTCAACCTGACGTTCGAGCAGGCCGAGGCGCTCAAACGCGGCATCGCGCCTGATGAAGAGATATCGCTCGCGCAAGCTCAGGCGGCTATCAGCTCGGTCTCCGAGATGCTGGCGCTTGAAATTCAGCGCACACTGGATTTCTTCCGCTCGACTGCCGTTGACTCTCCGAACATTGATCAAATGTTGATAGCGGGCGGGTCGTCGAAAGTTTCGCAACTGTGCGAATACCTCTCCGACAAATTCCAGATGCCGGTCGAGCGATTCGACGCGTTCCGTTCAATTCGCTATGACCACAAGCGATTCGATGACGAATACCTCAGAGAGCTTTCACCGAATATGGCAGTGGCCGTTGGCCTCGCAGTCCGCGTAGCGGAGGTGGCGAAATGATCAGAGTCAATCTACTTGAAGGAACCGCAGAGCATCGCGTCTCTGTGCAAAAGACTAAAGTCGCGGCGCGGCGCGGGCAGCAATTATTCATGATCGCAAGCGCGCTGTTGATCCTGCTGGTCGCTTTGGGCGTTGACCATCTCTGGACTAACAACGCGCACGCAGACGCGCAATCGGAGCTTGACCGCGAGCAGGAAGTGGCTCGCAAACTCGAAGCAGACATTCAGCGCAAGAACGAACTCGAAGCCGAAATCAAACAGGTCGAAGAGCGCATCAAGGTCATCAAACAACTGCGCGCCGAACAGAAAGGCCCTGTCGCGATGATGTCGGCCATCAACGAGCGCATGCCGGGCGGGATTGCGGATTTCCGGCTCGACCAGATCATACAAAAAGGCAACCACCTTCAGATCATCGGCACTTCGCTCAATCAACAGGTGATCGCGGACTTTTCGCGCCAGTTGGAATTCTCAAACGGCTTGTTCTCCGGCCTCATGCTTTCGATTGAAGGCCAGGAGGTGAAGGCCGACGACATTGCCGACCGCAAAGAAGCGGATAAAAGAGAGGCCGAAAAGAAAGA
>DATEKX010000696.1:0-5654 GCA_035277165.1 Blastocatellia bacterium
ATCCCGACCGCCGCCCTCTGGAATTAATCATAACTCCGGGCGCTACGGGCGGGCTGGTTACATTCGCGCACACTTACCTGCGCGGGGGCGCTGCCATTCTGTTTGAGCCTTACTATCCTTATCATAAGAAAACGCTCGAAACTGCCAACGCGCGAGCTGAGGTCGTGAAACTGAGCGGAGAAGAACTGGCGCTCGACCTGGACGAACTGCGTCGCGTCTGTCGCGAAGGCGTCAAACGATCTGAATACCCGCTCAAAGCGATGATAGTTTGTTCGCCCGCCAATCCCACTGGCCGAGTGCTCACTCGCGATGAACTCCAATCAATCGTGCGCGTAGCCGAAGAGTTCAATCTGGTCATTCTTTCTGACGAAGTTTACGAGCACTTCTCAGTCGAAGCATCCGACCATATTCCTACAGCATCAATTCCCGGCGCGTTCGAGCGGACGATAACCATCAGCTCGTTCTCGAAATCATGGGCTGTCTCCGGCTGGCGACTCGGCTACGCTTACGGGCCGAGCAGTCTGATATCGAGTTTATCGCATCTCGGAAATATTTATTACGTTTGCACTCCGACACCGTTGCAACACGCGCTCGCTCGCGTGCTGCTGGCGGACCCGGCTTATTATGATCGCCTGAGAATAGATTTCGCGCGCAAACGAGAAATTCTCTCGGCAGCGCTAATGCAGGCGGGATTTAAGATTTACCCATCGCGCTCAAACTTCTACACGTGGGCGCGCATCCCCGAAAGATTCCAGGACGCGGCAGAGTTGAATGAATTTCTGATCCGCGAAGCAGGCGTCGCAGGCGTGCCCGGCAGCGCGTTTATGGATGAACCGGAGCGAGATGTTTATATGCGTCTGTGCTTCGCGCGCGAAGACGAGATGCTTCAGGCAGCGGCAGAACGGTTGACGAAGGCGCTCGCTTAAACCCATCTGAGAATGGCGCAGCCGCCCGGTTGCGCCAACATCACAATACATATTCCATCAAGCATCGGTAACTAAACTCGATTGCCCAGCGTCTATGTCTGTGGGAGTCGATCAATCGGGGTAGGGGTATGTCACAAACTCTCTCGCGAATCCATTGCCGAACATCAGCGGCATATACATTGCTCAATCAATAAACAGGATGAATATGTGGGGCGGACGTGTATCTGATTCGTGCAATTCGGACGGGTGTCGTCTTGAAAAGAACCAAAGGAATTTGAGGAGAACAGGCGATGAAGTTTCCAGAGTATAAAAAATATCTTCAACGACTAGGGCGTCCAGGACTGATAGCGATAGGAATGCTGTGCGTGATCATTATCGGCTCAATATTATTTTCAAACGTCTTTGCAAAGAAAGAACATGCTGCCGGGAAGTCAGCAGAGCCGCCCGGCGTGCCTGTAGCAACAGCCAGCGTCACTTCGGAAACGATGCCGCTTCAGATCAGCGCCATTGGCAACGTCGAAGCCTATTCCACCGTCGCTGTAAGGTCGCAGGCGAATGGCGAAATCACGAAAGTTCACTTCACTCAGGGGCAGTATGTGAAGAAAGGCGACCCCCTCTTCAGCATTGACCCTCGTCCATCTCAAGCTGATCTGGCCGGGTCGCTGGCCAATCAATCCAAAGCTGTCAGCGATCAAAGACAGGCCGAAGCTAACCTTGCCAAAGACCTCGCGCAGGCAAAGACCGCAGAGGTTCAGGCGCAGCGATACGAAAAACTTTATCAGCAGGGTGTTGTTTCCAAAGAACAAGCCGATCAGATGCGCACTAATGCCGATGCGCTGGCGGCTGTAATCAAAGCAGACCGAGCAGCCATTGCATCCCAGCGTGATTCCGTAAACGCAGCGAAAGCCGCAGCCGATGCTTCCAGAGTGCAACTCAGCTATACATCAATCAATTCACCTGTTGAAGGCCGTACAGGGAGTTTGATGGTTAATCAAGGCAACCTTGTAAAAGCGAACGATACGAATCCGCTCGTGGTCATCAATCAGGTCAGCCCGATATACGTCACCTTCGCAGTGCCGGAAGCGCAGTTGTTGGACATCAAACGTTACATGGCGCAAGGCGAGCTTCAGGTTGCGGCCTCAATACCGAATGACACTAGCGCGCCCGAACAAGGGACTTTGAGCTTTGTTGACAATGCCGTTGATCCGGCGACGGGGACTGTAAAATTGAAAGCCACTTTTACGAACGCAGGCCAGCGGCTCTGGCCCGGTCAGTTCATCAACGCAGTCGTGACGCTTGCTGTTCAGCCGGATGCCATAGTCGTTCCGTCGCAGGCATTGCAGACGGGACAGCAGGGTCGCTATGTGTTCGTCGTAAAGTCAGATCAGACGGTTGAAATGCGCAACGTGACAGTGGCGCGAACCGCGGGCGAGAAAACCATCATCGCAAGCGGGCTGACGCCGGGAGAAACCGTAGTGACGGACGGCCAGTTGCGACTCAGACCGGGCAGCAAAATAAAAGCGACGAACGATAACGCGCAGCCTAATAAAGAAGATTTGCACCCTTAGGTACTAGGCGGAAAGTGGGAGTATAGAATCAAATGAACATCGCCGGTCTATTCATACGTCGCCCGATTACCACGGGGCTGATCATGGCAGGTATCCTGATCTTCGGCATCATGGGGTATCGCCTGCTTCCCGTGAGCGAACTGCCAAATGTGGATTACCCGACCATCAGTATCAGCGCCAGCCTTCCCGGAGCAAGCCCCGACACGATGGCGGCTTCGGTAGCGACTCCGCTTGAAAAACAACTCTCTACGATTGCGGGCATTGACAACATGACTTCCACCAATGCTCAAGGCGCGACCAACATAGTTGTTCAATTCAACCTGAGCCGAGACATTGACGCGGCGGCGCAAGACGTTCAGGCGGCCATCTCGCGCGCGTCGAGACAACTGCCTGATGAGATGCCGTCGCCGCCGTCATTTAGAAAAGTCAATCCGGCTGACCAGCCCGTGCTTTACCTCACGCTCAGTTCTCCGACGCTTACGCTGTCGGCAATAGATGAATACGCAGAGACATTAATGGCGCAGCGCATCTCGATGATTGACGGCGTGGCGCAAGTCTCTGTTTATGGTTCTCAAAAATATGCCGTGCGAATTCAGATTGATCCCAATATGATGGCGGCGCGCGGCATCGGGATGGATCAGGTGCAGCAGGCCGTTCAACAGGCGAATGCGAATCTGCCGACTGGCACGTTGCAAGGGCCTAACAACTCTCTGCGCATAGAGTCTAATGGTCAGCTTGAAGACGCCGACTCTTATCGCCCCGTCATAGTTGCATATCAAAACGGCTCTCCTGTGCGGCTCGGAGAACTGGGCCGCGTCATTGACAGCGTAGAAAATAACAAGACCGCAAGCTGGTTCAACGATACGCGCGCGATAGTTTTAGCCATCCAGCGCCAGCCGGGCACAAACACAGTCGAAGTCGTAGACAACGTCAAAAACCTCTTGCCCACTTTCCGAGAACAGATGCCCGCATCGGTTGATTTAAACATCCTGTTCGACCGTTCCGAGAGCATCCGCGATTCTATCCACGACGTGAAGTTCACTCTCGTATTGACCGTTTTTCTGGTCATTCTTGTGATCTTTCTTTTTCTGCGAAATCTTTCTGCCACGATCATCCCCAGCCTCGCAGTGCCTATGTCGCTGTTCGGGACTTTTGCCGTCATGTACATGCTCGGCTATACGATGGACAATCTCTCGATGATGGCGTTGACGCTGTCGGTCGGATTCGTAGTTGATGACGCGATAGTGATGCTTGAAAACATCGTGCGGCATATCGAGTTGGGCGAGAAGCCATTTGATGCCGCAGTCAAGGGCGCGCGTGAAATCGGATTTACGATCATTTCGATGACGATCAGTTTGGCAGCCGTGTTCATTCCCGTGCTGTTTATGAGCGGCATTCTTGGCCGATTGCTTCATGAATTTGCTGTCACGATTATGGCGGCGATACTCGTATCAGGATTTGTCTCGTTGACGCTCACGCCTATGTTGGGCAGTCGTTTTCTGAAGTCGCATAAGAAGGAAAAGCACAATCGCCTCTACGACGCTTCAGAGCGAGTGTTCGATATGATGCTGGCAAGTTATAAGTGGACGCTCGAACTGGTCATGAAGTTTCGAGCGACCACGATGATAGTTTCGGGAGCAGTGTTTGTCGTAACGATCATCCTCTTTATGGTAGTTCCGAAAGGCTTCATTCCGAGCGAAGACACGGGACAGTTAAACGCTACGACAGAAGCCGCGCAAGATATTTCTTTCGACTCGATGGTCGTGCATCAACAGCAAGTCGCGGACATCATGCTGCAAGACCCAAACATCGAAGGCTTCATGTCATCGGTCGGAGCCGGAGGCGCAAACTCTACGTCGAACACCGGGCGATTTTTGATTCACTTGAAGCCGCGCTCCGAACGAGAGTTGAGCGCGGATGAAATAATTCAAGAACTGCGCCCCAAGCTCGCGAAAATTCCCGGCATCAATGTCTATTTGCAGAATCCGCCTTCGATCAATGTCGGAGGCAGAACGAGCAAGGGCCAGTATCAATTCACGCTTCAGGACGCGGACACGAAAGAGCTATACGAGTATGCGCCGCAAGTGGAAGAAAAGATTCGGCAGTTGTCATCGCTACAGGACGTGACGACCGATTTGCAGATCACAAGCCCACAGATCACCGTTGACATTGATCGAGACAAAGCTCAGGCGCTAGGCATATCGCCCACTCAAATCGAGAGCGCGCTTTATGGCGCATACGGGCAGCGACAGGTTTCGACCATCTACACGTCGAGCAATCAATACTCTGTGATCATGGAAGTGGGAGCCGAGTATCAAACCGATCCTTCGGCGCTTTCGCTGCTCTATGTCAAAGCAACAGACAACCGGCAAGTGCCTCTGGGCACGGTGGCAGCGCTGAGGCCGGGCACGGGGCCGCTCACTGTGAACCACTCCGGTCAATTGCCGTCGGTGACGATTTCATTCAATCTGAAATCGGGAGTCTCGATTGGCGATGCGGTGAATCAAGTTCAAGAAGCCGTCAACAGCATGGCGCTTCCCGAAACCGTAAGCACATCGTTTCAAGGAACGGCTCAGGTGTTTCAGTCATCACTGCAAGGGCTAGGTTTGTTGCTGTTGATTGCAGTGCTTGTCATCTACATCGTTCTGGGTATTTTGTACGAGAGCCTGATTCACCCGCTGACGATTCTATCGGGTCTGCCTTCGGCAGGATTCGGAGCGTTGTTGACATTACTGATCTTTGGCATTGATCTGAACGTCTACGCTTTCGTCGGGCTGGTAATGTTGATCGGCATCGTCAAGAAGAACGCCATTATGATGATTGACTTCGCGCTGGAAGCGCAGCGCAACGAAGGCAAATCGCCTGCCGATGCGATTTTTGAAGGATGCCTGTTGCGCTTTCGCCCGATCATGATGACGACGATGGCGGCGTTGCTCGGAACATTGCCGATAGCATTAGGGTTCGGTGCTGGAGCCGAGTCGCGGCGGCCTTTGGGTCTTGCGGTCGTCGGCGGATTGTTAGTCTCGCAGATTCTAACGCTCTACATCACGCCCGTTGTTTACGTGTATATGGAGATGTTGAAAGACAAGCTCAGCGCATTGTTTACGAATAAGAAAAAGCATCAGGCCGCTGTCGCAGAAGAGCCGGTTGCGCATATTGG
>DATEKX010000697.1:0-11404 GCA_035277165.1 Blastocatellia bacterium
ACAAGAAATCAGACGTAGAGCTAATGGCTCTTAATGATGCTTTGAATGATCTGGCCGCCATCAAGCCACAACATAGTCAAATTATAGAATTACGCTTCTTTGGCGGGCTTACAATCGAAGATACTGCTGAAGTGCTGGGGATATCACACGCCACAGTAGAGCGAAACTGGAATTTTGCAAGGGCGTGGCTTCGTCGCCGTATTAACAGATAATTCCTACTACCAAATTTCCCGGAATGGAGTCAGTAAAGTGGAAGACCACGACTACTGGCAGAGAGTAGAAGATCTATTCCATTCTGCGCTTGAACGCGCGCCCAGCCAGCGCGCCGCTTTTCTGTCGGAAGCCTGCGCCTCACAGCCGGAAATTCTGGCGCAAGTGCAGGCTCTTATCCAGGATCACGAAGAAGCGGGAAGTTTTCTTCAACGTCATGACTTTGACCTCACCTCCGTGCTATCAAAAGCTGATGATCCCCCCTCTATCATAGGTCAGTCTTTAAGTCATTTTAAGGTTATCTCTCTGCTCGGCAGGGGCGGGATGGGCGAAGTTTACCTTGCTGAGGACACAAAGCTGAAGCGCAAGGTAGCTATAAAATCACTGCCCGCCAGGTTGATGGGCAGTGATCAGGCCAAAAAACGATTGATCAGAGAAGCCAGAGCAGCAGCCATGCTCAATCACCCGAATATTTGCCCCATCTATGAGATTGGTGAAGAAGACGATCACAGCTTTATCGTTATGCAATACATAGAAGGAGACACTCTCTCAAGCAAACTGAAAAGAAAAGAAGTGAGACTGAGTGAATCCGTGGACATCGCAATACAGATAGCGGCTGCGCTATCGAGCGCGCACTCCAGTGGCATTATTCATAGAGATATAAAACCGCAGAACATAATTATTACACCGGATGGAAAAGTAAAAGTATTGGATTTCGGACTGGTAAAGATTCTTCCACATGGCGAAGCGTCCGAAGCTGAGCCTGAATCACACGGCTCATTAACGCAGGCAGGCGCAATCTTAGGCACAGCAGCTTATATGTCGCCCGAACAGGTGAAAAGCGCGCCTCTGACCGCTTCCAGCGACCTGTTTTCTCTGGGCGCGCTACTCTACGAATGCATAACTTGCCATCCTGCGTTTTCAGGCAATAGCATTATGGAAATATGCGCTCAAGTCATTCATGTTAATCCGCCGCCGCCTTCTCGATTCAATGATCTTGTGCCGCCGGAGCTTGATAGGATTATTCTCAAGGCATTGGCTAAAGATACCGGCAGGCGTTATCAATCAGCGCTTGAAATCCTGGCAGACCTGCGCAGAGTTTTTGATGCGCTTCAGACCGAAGTTCACAGCCGCCCTTTAGGGCTTCCCTCTATCGCAGCGCGTATAAAAACAAGCCTGACCTCTCGCTCTTTTCTGTCAAGTAATCAACTCATAGCAGGTCTGCTCGCTCTGCTTGTTATTACGCTTGCCTTGTGGGCCGGTTTCTATCTCATGCGTAGCTCTGCGCATCAACCGTCCCCCGATGCTCAACGTTTATATGAGATGGGCAAAAATGCCTTATCCGATGGCTCATACTACAATGCCAGCAAGATGCTGATGCGATCCATAAGCCTGGATAATAAATTCCCGCAGGCATATGCGCGATTAGCCGAAGCCTGGGTAGAGATGGATTATCCCGACAAGGCAAAAGACGAACTATTGATTGCAACATCGCTAATACCGGATCGTGAAGCGCTTGCGCAGTCGGATATGCTCTACCTCAATGCTATCACCGCGACTGTGAGACAGGATTTTGCTGGCGCTGTCGAATATTATCGTGAGCTTGCGGAGTTGGCCACAGATGCGCAAAAGGCATTTGCTTATGTAGAACTCGGACGCGCCTATCAAAAGAATGGAGAGATGGAAAAGGCGCTGGAGAGCTATCAGAAGGCGATAACGCTCGACCCTCAATATGCGGCAGCTTATCTTCGATTGGGCATCCTTTATGGTAGACGCCAGGACTTGCAGAAGGCTAATGAAGCATTTGACAAAGCTGAAACGATTTATCAGGCGTTGAGCAGCCTCGAAGGAGTCACGGAAGTATTATTCCAACGCGGCTATCTTCTCAATAACGTGGATAAAACAGTTGATGCGCGAGCGCAACTGGAAAAGGCGCTCAGTATTGCGCAGGTCACGGACTCAAAGCATCAGCGCATCAAAATTCTATTGCAATTGAGCAGTCTTTCCTGCACCGAAGGTGATGTGGCGCGAGCACGGCTGTATGCGGATGAAGCAATAGATTTGGCGCAAACCGATCAGACGGAAAGCCTCGCAGCCGACGGCATGATTGACCTCGGCAACAGCTTTTTTTTGCGAGGCGAATTCGCGGAGGCAGAGAAGTATTTCAAGCAGGCGACTGAATTTGCGCAGCGATCCAAAAGTCGCCGTAGTGAAGCAAGGGGAGTGCTGTCGCTAGGAAGCTTGCTTATACAAAAGGGCGACACAGATGAAGGGCTGCGTTACCTCGAACAGGCGCTCGCCTTTTATAGTCAGGGTGGTTACAGGAAGGAGACTTCGCAGGCGCTTATATTGTTGGGACGCGGCAACCGGCAGAAGGGTAATTATGAGGCTGCGCTTCAGGCTTTCGAGCAACAGCTTCGCCTTGCCGAAGAGAGTGGCGACCAATCACAGGTGGCGTCTTCGCATTCAAGTATCGGCACACTGCTGGGCTATTATCAGGAAAGGTATCCTGAGGCGCTTTCTCATTTCGACGAAAGTTATAAACTTAACAATTCGCTGGGAGCGAAATTGAATTCCGGCTACGATTTGATGAATCGCGGCGGAATATTGTGGCAACTCGGAAAATATCAGGAGGCGCGAATCGCCCTTAATCAGGCCGTATCAGCAGCAAATAATTCTGATACGCGCTACAAACACCTGCTGGCCTCGATATATCTGTTGAAGTCGCGAATGAAATTAAGCGAGGGTCTGTTTGCGGAAACCGGAAAAAATAGCCAGCAAGCTTTCGATCTGGCCGGTACAAATTACAAAGATATAGCTGTTCAGGCCAGATATACGCGCGGTCTGGCGCAGGCGCTTTCGGGGATGGCGCGCGATGGGAAATTCATTTGCGAGGAAGCGGTTAATATGGCGGCCAGCTTGCGCAACCCTCGCCTGCAATCAAACGGGCTGTTAGCTCTGGCCGAAGCGATTCTTTTAACCGGTGACTGGCAGAACGCATCAGCGACTGCGCTGCAGGCGCAAGGAGGCTTCGCGCAACAGGGAGCTAAGGATTCCGAGTGGCGCTCCTGGCTGCTTGCAGCGCGTGCAGCCGAGCGCGCAGGTGATTGGGCGACGGCTAACGCGCACGCAACTCGCGCAGCAGACGTGCTTTCACGTCTACAACAGGAACTGGGTGAAGAGTATTACAAGAGTTATCTCGCGAGGCCCGACATTACAAGCTGTCGCCAGCGACTCGATCAGATACTAGCCGCGAATAAATAAACCCCTGTAAGGAGGGCACATCATGCCAGCTAAGAGACAACCAAAGACCGAAAAAAATGACGCCGTTAAATCAAAGAGCAAGTCTAAAGCCCGTCACTATGTTCCTGATGATGAAGCGCCCGTAATCATCAAAGGCAGTTCTCAGGGACCGGGAGCAGTGCTACACCCCTGGACTTTGACCTCTGACGTTAAACTGTTAGAACGCTCAGTGAAGAATGAAGATGTATATACTCTGTCGGAGGGCAAGAAGCTCAGGGGATTCGTAATTCTGGATTCGGAAGGCGACCGGATATTTGAGTTTCCGAATTCAGTGCATAGCGGTGAATTCGCCATCAAATTTTTTAGTTAATGATCGTGAATTTTTAACTTGATGCGGCGGGTTGTAATACCTTCTCAACTCTCGACCGGCAAGGCTCCAAGTCAATACACGTGCGCTCTGCCTTGCTTTTCGATCACGCGGAAAAAACAAAAAATAAATGAGGCGATTAGCTGCCGATTTTCGCTCTAATGAATGTAAGGCAGTGAATCGGTGAATGCCGGAACTAGCCGGAAATAAATTAACCGACTATCAACTTCTAAGGAGGTCGCATCATGTTAGCTAGACAAATCGCAAAACAAAGGGACGAAAAAAATGAGGTCGTTAAACCAGAGAGCCGAAAGACCAGCTACTATCACCTTACCTCTGAGGATGAAGCGCCCGTAATCATCAAAGGCAGTTCTCAAGGACCGGAAATAGAGATACAACCCTGGAGTTTGGCATCTGACGTTAAACTGTTAGAACGCTCAGTGGGGGGTGAATATGTATATACTCTGCCGAATGGCTTTGCACTCGGGGGATTCGTAATTCTGGATTCCAAAGGCGCCCGGATATTTGAGTTTCCGAATTCAGCGCATAGCGGTGACTACTCTATCGAATTCTTTAAGCCTAAATCGTGAATTTTACATGTTTGCGATTGAGTGTAGCGATGTAGCGCAGGATAAGAGCTTGCGCTACATCCATTCGCATACCGCTATAGCTCCCCTCCTGATTTGATACTGCCGGTTGAAGTAACTTTCAACCGGCAGTATCAAATTTACGGGAGAGCCTTTACCCCGCCGCACAAGCCTTCTACTTTCCCTTTCGACCACGCGAAAAAAAATCCAAAAAATAAATGAGGTGATTAGCTGCCAATATCCGCTCTACTAGGTGTAAGTCAGACTGATTGCCCCCAGGCCGAGTGCTTAGTAATTTACAGCACTGACTTAATGAGTCTGATTACCCGGTAGCAAATATAACGAAGGAGAAAAAATTATGGCGAAAAGAATGACGGCAACGGAATCGGCAGCGAACCCAAACCAGTTATATTGGGACACCGCTCTTACGAGTTTTAACAATGGTGACACGGATGTTACGGCAATTCAGGCTGTATGGGAAGTAATGGCCCCGCCCGGCTCTCTCAAGATACTAGCCAGTATTATCGGTGCGATTTATGCCGACAATTACTGGGCATTGACCAAAATGGACCCCAATCTTCTGTCTATAAAACTACAGGCGGCTGGAGGCTGGAATAAGCCCGACTGCGATCAGGCAGCCGCGTTTGCATTCCAGAAGTGGTACGGCCTTCTGGTGCGATCCAATTTTGCAGACACAGGCAGCATGCCTAAACCCGACCCGGTAACTTCTAGCCCTGACGTGGTGGCCAACGCTCAAAGCACTTTGAGCGTGACGCAAATGATCACTCAATGGAACCAGTACATCTACACCATAGACCTTGGCCTTAAGAATAATGTTTATGGACGCGCGCAGAGCGTAAACATTCAGGCCCCAATCACGAACCCGCAATTGCGAATGTTTTTCAGTGATGCCGGTTTCAATCCCCCGCCGCAAAGTTGGATTCAGATGTTTACCTCCACTGGTTCACCCACCGTGCCCCTGAAAGGAACGCAGACCGGGCCTATCCCCGTCGGAGGGCGCGCAGCTTCCAATCCCTCTTTTATGTTTCAGCCGACAGGCGCGGGCCACTACTGCCTTATAGCAGTTGCGAGCACGGAATATTTCACCAATAACCCGCTGGATCAAACAGGGAACTGGAATTCGTTTGATTGGATACACGGCAATGGCGCTGCCGGGTGGCATAACGTTGATGTGAATTCAAGCCTCGAAGAGTCGCTCAAGTTCTATAATCAGGATGGCAGTTCAGAGCGATTCAGCTTTGAAGCACATTGCTCTAATTTGCCCAAAGGCACATACGTCACGCTGGAGTGTGAAGACGATAAATTGGCATTTCCCATTTCAAGCGGCGACGTGAAGGTTACAAAAGGTTATCAGGTGATTAGCACCGAAGCCGAAGTGCCTCCTAACTTTGCTGGCAGTCTGAAGGTGAGATTTAATACGCCTGATGGCAAGCTGTTGCCAAAGCAAGCTTCGGTTGATGTCCGTATGTTCTGGCACGTTGCTTATGGACATCAACACTATGTTCAGGCGATAAATCATCCGGGAAATTCCTCACAGGGCGCATCAGGTCACCCGGCTCGATTGCCGATGGGTAACTTTACGTTCCTCGGCGCGGATAGATAAAAATCTCGAACGCCGCATCTCTTGCACGATCAGCGATACGTGATGAAACAGTAGCCCCCTCAACTTAATACTAAAAGATAACGCCGCGCTTTGGCTTTAAGCGCGGCGTTATTTTCTATAGAGAATTGAAATTTCTGTAGAAGCGACCCTGCGCTCAATCTTGACGATTCATCTTGCGAACTCTAAACTGGAATTCACTGAGCAACCTGCTGTTTAACCTTAAACAAACCGCGCATCAAACGGCGCGCACAACAAAGCAAGTTGATTGAAAACTTATGACACACAATCTTTTTAATTCTCTTCAGACCTTCAACGTCACAGCCGATAACACGGGCAAGTTTTACTCTCTGCCTCAACTGGAAAAAGAGGGCGTTGGTCCTGTTTCAAAACTTCCGGTCAGCATTCGCATAGTTCTCGAATCAATACTGCGCAATTACGACGGCAAGCGCATCACCGAAGAAAACGTTCGCCAGCTTGCAAACTGGGGGGCAAACGACGAGCGCACGGAAGAGATTCCGTTCGTCGTTGCGCGCATCCTTCTGCAAGACTTCACGGGCGTACCGCTGTTGGTTGATCTGGCGGCGATGCGTTCGGCTGTCGCGCGGCTGGGCAGCAACACCAGCATCATCGAGCCGCTGGTTCCGGTCGATCTCGTCATTGATCACTCGGTTCAAGTTGACTTCGCCAGCACCTCCGACGCTTTCACAAAGAACATGGAGATGGAGTTCAAGCGCAACCGCGCGCGCTACCAGTTTCTGAAGTGGGGCATGCAAGCCTTCAATAGCTTCACAGTTGTGCCGCCCGGCATAGGCATCTGCCATCAAGTCAATCTGGAATATATAGCCAAAGGCGTGCAGGAACGCGAAGGCGTTTATTACCCTGACACGGTCGTCGGCACCGATTCGCACACGACGATGATAAACGGGCTTGGCGTTGTCGGCTGGGGCGTGGGCGGCATAGAAGCCGAAGCGGGAATGCTCGGTCAGCCAGTCTATTTCCTCACGCCCGATGTGGTCGGCGTTTCGATGAGCGGCAAACTCCGCGAAGGCGTGACGGCAACAGACCTGGTTTTAGTTGTGACGGAGATGCTTCGCAAAGCGAAGGTGGTCGGCAAGTTCGTAGAGTTTCACGGCGAAGGCGCGGCGTCGCTTTCCGCAACCGACCGCGCGACGATTGCTAATATGTCGCCCGAATACGGCGCTACGATGGGATTTTTTCCCGTGGACGAAGAGACCATCGCTTATTACAAAGCGACGGGCCGTCCCGATGAGCAGGTCGAGTTGATACGCAATTATTTCAAAGCTCAGGGCATGTTCGGCATTCCGCAAAAAGGCGAATGCAACTACAGCACGCTGCTCGAACTCGATCTCGATACGGTCGTGCCGAGCGTGTCAGGGCCGAAGCGACCGCAAGACCGCATCAACCTGCCCGACCTCAAAGACAGATTCAATGAGCTTCTGCAAAAGCCCACGAGCGAAAACGGCTATAACATATCCGAGGCAGATATTCATAAGCGAGTCTTCACGCCTATCGGGGGATATAAGTCGGAGGCGATTTATCATCTGGCAGGCGGCGGCGATCAGAAGACTGAAACGGCTCCGGCAATCAGAGGAAACTCGGAAAGCGATAAAAACACAAGCGCGTGGAGCGAGACGGAAATGATGAACAATCGCCCCACGCCCGACCGCGTCGAAGAGATTCTCGAAGAAGAATTCCCTCGCGCGCAGGTCGAGCTTGGGCATGGCGATGTGTTGATTGCGGCGATCACTTCCTGCACCAACACATCGAATCCGAGCGTGATGCTTGCCGCAGGACTTCTTGCGAAGAAGGCCGTCGAAAAAGGGTTGCAACTGCCGCCCGCTGTGAAAGCTTCGCTCGCGCCCGGCTCGCGCGTTGTAACAGATTATCTCGAAAGGACGGGACTTCAACCTTATCTGAATCAAATCGGCTTCAATCTGGTAGGCTATGGCTGCACTACATGCATCGGCAATTCAGGCCCGCTCGACCCTTCGCTCGAAGAAGCGATCACCGAAAACGACATAGTTGCCGCAAGCGTCTTGAGCGGCAACCGCAATTTTGAAGCGCGCGTGCACCAGAGCATCAAAGCGAATTTTTTGATGAGTCCTCCGCTGGTCGTCGCCTTCGCGCTGGCCGGTCGCGTTGACATCAACCTGTCTGAAGAACCTATCAGCAACGGCAAAGACGGGCAGCCCGTATACCTGCGCGACATCTGGCCGAGCATGCAGGAAGTTCGCGAGCTGGTAAGCACTGCCTTCGATGCTGAAACCTATCGCAAGCTCTACAGCAATTTCGCAGAGCAGAACCCGATGTGGAACGACATCCCAAGCACGGCTGGCGATGTTTACGATTGGGACCCGGATTCGAGTTACATTCAGGAGCCGCCCTACTTTGAAGGCTTTGGGATGGCGGCGGGCAAGATAACTGAAATCAAAGGCGCGCGGCCTCTGGCAATCTTTGGCGATTCGGTAACAACCGATCACATCAGCCCGGCAGGCGCGATCAAGCCGACCAGTCCCGCCGGACTGTTTTTGCAGGCAAAAGGCGTATCGGTTGAAGACTTCAACAGCTACGGCTCGCGTCGCGGCAATGATCGTGTGATGACGCGCGGCACTTTCGCAAACGTTCGCATCAAGAACCAGATGGTGCCGGGCACGGAAGGCGGCTTAACGGTGCATCAGCCGGAAGGCGAGCGAATGAGCATCTACGATGCTGCGATGGCCTATCAAGCGGAAGGCACACCGCTGATAGTCATCGCGGGTCAGGAGTACGGCACAGGCAGTTCGCGCGATTGGGCTGCTAAGGGAACGCGACTGCTTGGAGTTTGCGCAGTCATCGCACAGAGCTTTGAGCGAATACATCGCAGCAATCTGGTTGGAATGGGAGTGCTGCCTTGTCAGTTTAAAGAAGGAACGACCGCGCAATCGCTAAGGCTTGACGGGAGCGAGACGTTCGACCTCACGGGATTTGCAGGCCAGATACGCCCGCGACAGGATGCCGAGCTTGTGATTCATCGAGCGAACGGCGAAACCGAACATGTGACCGTGACTGTGCGCATTGATACTCCGATTGAAGTTGATTATTACCGTCACGGCGGAATTCTTCCATACGTGCTCAGGCAGTTGATCCTGCAAGGGTAAGCGTGAGGAGCGCAGGCACCGCGCCTGCGCTCCCGGATTTTATCTCAGAGATGACTTGAACGTTTTGCTTGCCGTAGCGTTGTTTCTATCTCTCACCGTAACAGTAAAAGTGAAACTGCCGCCGACAGTTGGCGTTCCGCTAATCAACCCCGAACTGCTCAACGAGAGTCCCGTAGGCAAAGCGCCCGCTGTTAGCGACCATGTGTAAGGAGCCGCGCCTCCTGTCGCACTGAGTTGTTGAGAGTAAGGCACGTTTTTAGTAAGCGGAGCAAGCGAGAACGTCGTTATCGTAAGCGTCTGAGGTGGCGGCGTTGATGATGAAACAGTCACGCCGACGTTCGACGTGAGCGCGCCAAAGTATCCGCCGCCCGATTGAAGCATGCGCCACTGGAAGTTATAAGTGCCCGCGACCGTCGGCGCAGTGATGTTGAAAGTGAACGTAACGCTGGCATTCGGCGCGACGTTTGACGCAAGGCTCACGCGATTCAATCCCCAGGTCGTATTGTCCTGCGGATTCTGCGAGCCTAAAAAGTACGAGCCTGCAAACCATGTAACTGTGCCTGTGTTTCTCATCGTCACAGATACAGTCGCCGCCTGACCCGCTTGCAGTGACGCAGGAACATTCTGCGAAACAAAAGCCGAGTTGTTTGCAACAGTGCCCCCGCTCGTAGTCGCAGAGGCTTCGTTTGAATAAGCTGACTCGCCCGTGTTGTTGTATGCCTTGACGCGATAAACGTAAGTGGTCGAAGCCTGCAGCCCTGAGTCCGAGTAGCTTGTCTGCCCTGCCGGAAGCGTGGCGATCAAAGCATACGTTCCTGTGAAGCCTGTTTTTCGTTCGAGCCTGAAGCCCAGTTCATTGCTGCTGTTGTCTGCCCAGAAAAGATTGATCGCGCTGCTTGATGCCGCGTTTGCCGAAAGACTGCCGGGAGCAGCAGGCGGGGTGGGAGTCGGCGGCGGATTACCTGATCCCGGATAGAGGAACGAAACTGCCGCTATGTCATCCGCGCCGAGCGTTGCTCCGCGCCCTTGCCCGTGCGCGCTTGCATACATTATTGCACTTTGGTCAGGGCTGTGGCCGAAGCCGATTGAATGGCCTATCTCGTGAGTAGCTACTTCGGCCAGATTAGCCGAAACGCCTAGAAAGCACTGGAAGTTGCGATTGAAAACAACGTCGCCTTCAAAGATGTGGCTGAACGTTATGCCTCCGATTACGCGAGTCCCGCCGCCTCCTCTTGTGACTCCGCCGATTGCCAGCGTGCCGCTGCAGCCTACTGGGTCAGACATTTGATCTAACGGGTCGTTGTAAGAAAGAGCCGACACGCCATCGCTCTTAAACCCTGATACTGTGGTCGAGCCGCCGTTTTGAAGGACGAGCGAAGATGTCTGCACGTTAGTCCACGCGGCCATCGCCAGATTGATTTCCGTGTTGCCGCCGTTTGCCGTGGGCGAGCCCGTCGGGTTTACTCGGTAAATAACAGGCAACCCGGTGTCAGGCTCGAACCAGCGGAAGCTGCCGAGGAAGGTAAACTGAGTCGTAAAATCGCCGGGGCCGGAATCACTTGTTGCGTCATCAATATATTCGGGCGGCGTTTCGACTATCGGAATAGCTTCGTACTGCGCGGCGTAGCTGGAGACTTCGGCAGCATTATCGCGAAGGACTCGCGCGATCTTTCGTGTGAACCGGGCGAGCGGCGCGTCATTGGTGATGTTGGCTCCGCTAGTGGCTCCCAGAATATTGATGTCGCCTTTATCAAGTTCTCGCTTGATGCGAGTCCGCCCTGTGTTTGAGTCGTCTGCGACATCGTATTTACCTTGAAAGAGGTGAGCTACGCGAAGAGTCCCTTCCTGCGTCGTGTCCAAAAACAGCAGCACGCGCTGTCCTGTCTTGTACTCAGGCGCGCCGAATATGACGGTCGAGTCTTCGCCGACAGTGCCGCCGAGTTGCTTGAAAACTATAGTGTCGTTTTGAAGCTGGCCTTTGAGCGTCTGCGAAATCTTTATTTTGACGTAGGTGTTGATGTTTTCATGGTTGAGGTCCCACTGGGCTTTGACCGATTGAACATCGCCCAGAAGGATGACGCGAGAGCTTGCGATAAGCTGGTCGTCTGAAAGCAGGACGGCGGTTGTGGCAGTGGTTGTTTTAGCCATAAACAACACGGCCAGCAAAAGAGTGAAAGCCGCAAAAAAGCGCCGAGAAATGAATCTTTTCATTCAG
>DATEKX010000698.1:0-9097 GCA_035277165.1 Blastocatellia bacterium
CATCTCCTTAAGCGAAAGCAGCCTTGAGTGGGGAAATGATGAGGTATGAACGATGAATGATGAATTAAGAACTTCTTTTCTGTTCATCATTCATCATTCATCGTTTCTTCTGCTCAAGGCCGCGTGCGATGCGGCGTATGCCTTCTTCGATCAGCGATGAATCTATCGAAAACGAAATTCGCAAATAGCCTTCACCTTCAGTGCCGAAAGCAGATCCCGGCACTGTGATGACTCGTTCATCGAGCAGCCCAAGCGCCGTGTCCATCGAAGGGCCGAACTGGCTCACGTCGAGCATTACGTAGTACGCGCCTTCGCCTTGAACATAAGGCAGTCCCAACTCTCGTTCGATAGCTCTGGCCGTCACGTCGTTGCGGCGCTTCAGTTCATCGCGCATTGCGGCAGTCGCTTTGCTGCCTTCATCGCTGAAGGCGGCGACGGCAGCCTTTTGAGTTAAGGCAGACGCGCAGGTGGAAACGTACTGATGCATAACTGTGATGTGGCGTATAACTTCTTCGGGGCCGACCGCCCAGCCTATCCGCCAGCCCATCATGCTCATGTTCTTTGACAGGCCCGAAACGATAACGGTCTTGTCATAGAACTCTGAAACCGTGTCGGGGCGGTTGTAGAAATAAAGCTCGCGATAAATTTCGTCCGCTACGACGTAGACGTTTGATCCTCGGAGACGGTCGGCTATGAACCTGAGATCGTCGCGCGAGATCACGCGGCTGGTTGGATTAGACGGCGAAAGAATTATGACTATCTTAGTTTTATCTGTTAAAGCCTGGCTGAAACTTTCACGATCAAAAGTGAAGCCGCGTCGAGCAGGCATACTGTAATACTTGACCTCGGCTCCTGCGATTTCGGCAATCGGCGGATAAGCTAAATAGCACGGGTCAGGCAGCAGCACTTCATCGCCCGGCCCAAGTATGCTCATCATCACGGTAAAGAGCGCTTCTTCAGACCCGTTAGTTACGCAGACTGAATCAGCCGTGAAAGGCGTGGCGAGGCCGCCGCTATGATAGGCAGCGATATGTTGTCGCAGCGCGAGTATTCCGGCGTTCGGCGTGTAGCCTAGGTGTTCTTCTGAGATGACGCGGATTGCTTCGCGGCGCACTACTTCGGGCGTCGGAAAATCAGGCTCGCCCAGCCCGAGATTGATCGAGCCTTTAGGCGCGCTGTCGTAAAGCCTGCGCGTTGCGCTCTTGCGAACGTTTCTTAATCGCTCTGCCGGTGTGAACATATTTGATTTTGCGCTACCTCAAAAAATCTTCGAGGCGCACGGATGCGTCCGTCTTCTCGTCTCGGTACTTGACGATTATCGGAGTGTAGATCGAAAGGCCAAGCTCTACGCCTCTACCTTTAGTGATAGCGCGCGCGCCGGGCACGACAACTGCGCCCGCAGGAATTTCGAGCGGCCCGGCTTCTGTTTTACGATAAAACTCGTCGCGCGTTAAATCATAAACAGGCGTGCCGCCCGTTATGATCGTTCCCGGCGCAAGCACTGCGCGTTCGCGAATGATCGCGCCTTCGTACACGCCGCAGTTGCCGCCCACCAGCACGTCGTCTTCGATTATAACGGGCATCTGGCCGATGGGTTCGAGCACGCCTCCGACCTGCGCGGCTGCCGAGATGTGAACTCGTTTGCCGATTTGCGCGCACGAGCCTACGAGCGCGTGTGAGTCAATCATCGTGCCTTCGTCAACGAACGCTCCGACGTTGACGTACATCGGCGGCATGCAGGTCACACCGCGCGCGATGTAGCAGCCGTCACGCAGAGACGACCCGCCCGGCACTATTCGCACGCCGTCTGCGGCTGTTAGTTGTTTGAGCGGATAAGTGTGTTTGTCGTAGAAGCGAAACTGATTGTTGATAGAAAAATTTTCGATGCGCCCCATGCGAAAGCCGAGCAGTATGCCGCGCTTCACCCAATGATTGACGCGCCACGTGCCATCGGCTTTTTCTGCCGCGCGCACTTTGCCCTGATTAAGCTCGCGTTTGAACTCGTCAAACAACGCGACATGCTCATCAGTAAATTCGCCCGGAGCGTTGTCGAATAGTTGCTGGATTTTCTCTTCTAGTTCCATATCAAATCAATTTCAAATCAACCAGTACGGCGCGCAGTTTCCGCTTTCACCTTAAGATTTTGCATGAGTAGGCGCATATTGCATCATCGGTTGTAGCAATCGTCAAATCGTGTTGTAGCGCCTGACAAATCAAAATACGATCAAACGGATCGCGATGAATTCCAGGCAGCCCGGCTAAACGCATAACACTGGCTTCATCTAAAAAGAGGCTGGAGATGAAATGCCTTTCGCGTTGCGTCGGCAAATATATTTCCGGCGATGCAGGCAAGGGAAGCTTGCCAATACGGTTTTTGATAATGGCTTCCCAAATGGAAGCCACACTCAAATAAACTTCATTTTGAGAATCGCGGATGCTATCTCGAATAACATTTGGCAGGCGCTTATCACCGCTGATGAACCATAGGAAGACATGTGTATCGAGCAAAAGGTTCATCTTCCCTCGAATCCAGCCAATACATCCTCCGGCAACGATTCATTAAAATCATCAGGAACGCTGAATTCTCCGGCGCACAAACCGAAAGGACGCGGCGATTTAGACTGCTGAGTCATCGGTTTGATTTCCGCCACCGCTTTATCAAAGCGCGTTATGATGAGTGTCTCGCCCTCTTCTACGCGCTGAAGATAGGCAGAGAGATCATTTTCGATCTCTTCGATGCTGACTCGAATCATAGCCTGATTATTAATCACTCCTGATTGAGAATCAATCGAGATTGCCTTGCATTAAATCAATTTCAAATCAACCAGTACGGCGCGCAGTTTCTCTTTCGTTTCTGCTTTCACAGGAACAATCGGCAGCCGATAGACTTCTTTTACTTTCCCCATCATTGCCAGCGCCGCTTTGACAGGGCCGGGGCTGGTTTCAATAAAGTTCGCTTTCATCAACGCGAACAACTCGCGGTTGAGCCGACGCGCTTCGTCCCATTCATTTTCCAGTGTAGCCTTCACCATCGCAGTCATCTGGCGCGGAGCTTCGTTCGCCGCGACTGAAATCAAGCCCGCGCCGCCGAGCGCGACTATCGGCAATGTGGCCGAATCGTCGCCCGAAAAGATTTTGAACCCCGCAGGCACGCGCGCGGCAATGTCTGCAATCTGCGAGATGTCGCCCGATGCTTCTTTAACTCCGATGATGTTCGGTATCTCTGCAATCCTCGCGATTGTTTCGGGCAGAATGTTGACGGCGGTTCGCGGCGGCACGTTGTAGACGATGATCGGGAGCGCGACGGCTTCGGCTATCGCGCGATAATGCTGATAGAGACCTTCCTGCGTCGGCTTGTTGTAATAGGGCGTTACTGAAAGCAGACCGCGCACGCCCAATCGTTCATACTCGCGCGCAAGCTCGATGACGTGAGCCGTGTTGTTGCCGCCTGCGCCCGCAATTACATGAACGCGCCCCTGCGCTGCTTGAAGCGTTATCTCGACCACACGGCATAGTTCCAAGTCGCTCAGAGTCGCGCTCTCGCCCGTAGTCCCGCAAGGCACGAGAAAATCTATGCCTTCGGAAATCTGAAACTCGACGAAGCGCCTGAGCGCTTCTTCGTCAATTGATTGATCTTCCCGAAACGGCGTCACTATAGCCGTGCCGCAGCCTTTCAAATTCGCAATCTCTAACATTATTTTCTCCCTGAAACAGGCCGCCACGAATTGCACGAATTAATACGAATAATTTGTGTTTATTCGTAATCATTCGTGCAATTCGTGGCTTCTTAATTGTTCTTCAATGATTTCTGAAAACTCGTAAAACCCTTTTCGACCGGCGACCCACCCGGCAGCCATAATCGCCCCTTCGGCAAATCCTGCGCGGCTGCGCGCCGTGTGCGTGATTGTGAGCGTATCGGCTTCGGAATCGAATCCCAACTTATGCGTGCCGGGAATGTAGCCCGCGCGCGTGCTTGTGGTCGGCACTTCGCGCTCGTATGCAGTTTCAACTGCGCGCTTCAAAAAAATAGCGGTGCCGGATGGCGCATCCTTCTTGAACTTGTGATGAGCTTCTTCGATGAACGGGTCGTGAGAAGGAAAGTGACTGAACAATCGCGCGGCGTAGTTGGCAATCTTGAACATCAGGTTTACGCCTACGGAAAAGTTCGAGCCATAGACGAACCCGATTCCGCTTTGTTCAACCAGAGAGCGAACTTCATTCATCCGGTCGTACCAGCCCGTCGTGCCGACAACCATCGAGACGTGTTGATCGGCTGCCAGCTTTATGTTTTCAATCACTGCGCCCGGCTCAGAAAAATCTATGCACACATCGGCGTCGCTCAGTTGCCCGCGCGTTTCTGCAAAATGGTCAATGATGCAAGCGACTTCTATGCCCTGACGACTGGCCGCTTCTTCCACCATTCGCCCCATCTTCCCATAACCGAGTAGAGCTATTTTCATAGGCTAGTCAAAAGACGCATTCAGCGTTAACGGCGAGGCGGCGGACTTCGGCGCGCGACGGTTGATAGATGATCGTCTCGACTTCATCATTGTTGCGGCGGAACAGGTACGCCACCCCCACGTCGTTGACAAGGTAGTAGTAGCCTCTGGTTTGCTGCTCGACGCATTGCCTGAAGCTCGGCGTGAGTTTTAAATCAGCGCGCGTAATCACCTCGTCCGGTTTGAAGTAGATAGTGAATACTTTGCCGATCATCGAACGCGGCGCGCGATACATCTTTGCAAGGCTCGTTGTCAGAAACGAGAACGTCACCTCGCCGCCTTCCACTTTGAACGGGCCGCTCAGGTTTGCTTCCGTCAAATCCGAGTTAAGGCCGATGACTTCTGCCACTTCCGACATGGAAGATTGCAGCGGCGTAATGCCGCGCCACGAGTTTTTAACTACAGCGGCTCGCGCATCACGGACTGTTGCTTTCTGCGCGGGCGCTAAAGCAGCGATTGCGAATATGTAGGCCAGGATAAAACGATTTCGTAACTTCATCGCTAGATTCTAAACTCCATCCTGCGACCTTGCCTAGCAAAGATCGCAATTTACTCGAAAGCCTGTGGGTCTGGTTGTGCAAAGAATACTTCGTGCAGTCGGGCAATGACGCTTTCAACGTCGCGCTCGTCAACGACTAAGTTCATACTTATAGGCGATGAGCCGTGCAGGATTACGCCCAGTTGAATCTCGTCAATCGCTTTAAAGACCCGGCCCGCGACCGCAGTGTCGCTTCGGAGTTCTTCGCCGACAAGCGAAACGATTGCTTTGCCGGGTTCCCGGCTTGCGGTGGCAAACAGGGAAATCTCTTCGATCAAATCCCGCTCCGTATGTTCACCCGTTTCGCGCGAATCAATTGCAAGGGCGACGCTTGAAGCAGAGACGGCGATGATTAAAGGCTGCGCGCGATATTTGTTGAGCGTGTTGAGCAAGGTCTTCAAAAAATCTGCCGACTGCACACCAGCGACTCGTTCGCCTTTCGCGTGAATGATAGTCACAGGTGTTAGGTAGGCAATTGACTTGATGAAGTTCGCGCACCGTGGCGCTGTTCGAGTGATTGCCGTGCCCGTAGCATCAGGCTTTTTCGAGTTGTAGATGTGGACTGAAATATTTTGTCGCGCTGCCGGGTGAATTGCTTTCGGGTGCAGCACCTTCGCGCCGAAGTACGTAAGGTCTGCGGCTTCGGCAAAAGTGCAGACCTTCACCGTCCGCGCGCCGGGAAACATTTTTGGGTCTGCGGTCATCAACCCCGAAACGTCTTTCCAGATTTGAATGTCGTCGGCATTCATCGCAGCGCCGATTATCGCAGCCGTGTAGTCCGAGCCTTCAAAGCCGAGCGTCGTCGTCGCAGATTCTCTGGTCGAACCGATGAAACCTTGAACGACAGGCACGCCGCCCGCTTCGATCACAGGCGCGAGCGCTTCTTGAGCCAGCGCGTTTGTGATGTCGAACAGAGGCGAGGCCTGACCAAAACGATCATCCGTTTTGATGAACTGGCGCGCGTCCATAAGCCTCGCAGGTATGTTGCGCTCTCGAAGCGCGTCCGCGACTATGGCCGACGAAAGCAGTTCGCCGTATGAAAGAATCTTGTCCAGCCCGCGCGGCGGCACCTCGCCAAGTATCGCAAGTCCTTCGAGCAGCTTTTTCAACTCGTCGAAGTGACGTTCGATTATCTGAAAGACTTCGCGTTCGGCTGAATCTTTTACTAGTCGTCGCGCTTCGCTCAAGTGACGAGTCTTTAGATCGGCCAGAACGGCCAGCGTAGAGCGGTTATCACCGGCAGCCGCAGATTCTGCGGCTTGAAGCAGCTTGCGCGTGGTCTTGCCCATGGCCGAAACGACGACGACGGGCTTGAGAGAGAGGCGCGCTCTGATAATTTCTGCAACGCGCTCGACTGATGCGGCATCTTCGACCGAAGTGCCTCCGAATTTCATTACGATCATGGGTTCAGTTTACCTGATTGGCCGCGCGCTTCGCACACTCTTCAATGCTTCACCATTGCTTCACATCTTCGTGGCCGTTAAAGATCACCTTTACGCGTCGAACAGTGTCGAACTGCTTGAGGGTCAACTCTATGGCTTCTTTGAACCGGAGCGGAGCCGTTGTTTCTGCCCAATGAGCGCAGGTCGGACAATCTGAAACAAGGCTTATTCGAGCTACCCCATCTGAAATTATTAATTCCTTAATTCTTAAACCATCTGTCTGCGGCGCGCGCAGCCCCTTACTTTTTTCTTCCTCAGTCGGCCCCGCGAGCAACGCCTCAATTGCGCCTCGCGCTGGCGTCAGTCGAGACACTCTTCTTTGAACCGGCACAAGCTCGAATACATCTGCCGATCCCTTCTCATTAATTGACTGCAAATAAATATTGACCGGTCTTGTGGCAAAGCGCGGGCGGTGCTGCCCTTGAGCAGCTATTGCGAAGCTAACCGCAAAAAGAAGCGATGTGAAACATAACGAGGCTAACTTTTCGCGGGTTTGCATAACCTGCTTCTGCTAGACGGCTTCTCTCCAAAGGACTTCGTATATTTGCACGGGGAATGTTTTGCCTTTGACCAGTATCTCGCCTGCGGGGCGCACGGGGAATTGCCCGCCGAGCGCGTCATAAGTAGAACGGCTGACTATGATCTGTTCGCCTAAAGCCTGTTTTTCCAGTCGCGCTGCGAGGTTCACCGCATCGCCTATCGCCGTATAATCCGTTCGCTCTTCCGAGCCGATATAGCCGACCGTCACAGGCCCCGTGTTTATGCCGATTCCTATAGCGATCTCGGATAACCCTATCGCTCTCAAATCGCGGTTGACCGAATCCATTCTGCGCTGCATGGCTACAGCCGCAGAGACGGCATTCACCGCAGCGTCCTCGCTCTCGTAGGGCACGCCGAACAGCGCCATCAAGCCATCGCCCATGTACTTGTCGAGCATGCCCTTATGCTCGAACACAATCGGAGTCATGTCGGCGAAATACTCGTTCAGTATCTGGACTACGACTTGAGGCACAAGCTTTTCAGACATGGTGGTGAAACCGCGAACGTCAGAAAATAGCATGGTGACGTTGGTGTTCGTGCCTCCGAGGTTCAGGGTGTTCGGGTTGGCCAGAATCTCGTCAACAACGTGCGGCGGCATGAAGCGCCGGTACTTTGCGCGAGCCAGTTCTTCTCTGACCAATCGCTCGTGCGTCTTTGCGTTGTCGGCTGCGATTGAGGTCACGGCTGCGACTGCGTTCAACAGGTCGAGGTCGTCTTCTCTGAGTATCTTCAGCTTCTCCTGGCAATCAACATAGATGGCTCCTAACACAGCATCTTTGCTCAGAAGCGGCGCGCACATCACCGAACGGATGTTTTGCATGACGATTGACTTTGCCTCGTGCAATCGCGCATCGGCCATCGTGTCGAGCGAAAGCAGAGAGATGCGTTCCGTCATCACGCGATCAACCACCGTGCGGCTGATCATAATCTCTCCGCCCGCTTTCGCCCGCTCAGGATTGCGAAACTCTGTTGCAACAGTCGAAAGCGTTCCGGTGCCTGTCTCTTTCAGCAGAACCAGAAAGCGATCAGCGGGCGTCAAGCGAAAGACCGTTTCGCTAACTTTTTTGAATATCGCTTCAAGCGAAAAATCTCCGCCGAGCACCTGATTCAATTCGTAGATGCGCGCAAGCGTTTCGGCCTTCTTCCTCAACGTCTCGATGTAGTTGAGCACGGACTTGGAATTCGGATCAGCCGCCGCAATTTCCGCCTTGTCCATCTGCGGAAGGAGAGTCATAACCTCGCCCGGCGTGCGCAGGAAAACGGTGTTACCGATCTGGTGGTTGTCGTAAGAGACCGAAAGCGCGCCCTGCTCGGATCTGTATTCGAGAGTATATTTGCAGATGGTGACCGAATCGCCGTTTGCAAGTATCCGCTCTTTGATGCGCTGGCCGTTGACCCATGTGCCGTTGGCGCTGTTGAGGTCAACAAGCATGTAAGAGTTGCGAATGCGTTTGAGGATTGCGTGTTCGCGCGAGACTTGCGCATCATCAAGCACAAGGTCGTTGCGGTCTGCGGCTCGCCCGATGCGCGTTTGATCGAGCGTCAGGTCGTGATTAAACGTGCGATGTGTCTCTGTGTCTTTTACAAAAAAACTTGAGGGCATACGAGTAACAATTTATATCCTGCGCAAAAATCTTTACCACTGGTACACGCGATTGATTTCGCCGACCGCAATCTTCGGGTTGTTCAGCAAGCCAAGCTGGCGTACAACATCGTTGCGATTCGTAGGCTTGATGTGCACTGCGTAAACATCAACATCACGGTTCAGTTTCTTCAAATCTTCCGCTAGCAATTCCGGCGTCAGGTGCTTTGACGCAGCCGCCAACGCAGATAACTCATTCGGAAAAGATACGTCAACGAAGACCGCTTTGAGACGATCAACGCGCCTTGCCGCTTCCCATATCTCGTCAGTGCTGTAGGTGTCGGACGTAAAGAGCACGGCTGATCGGTCATCTTCTGCAAGCAGGCCGACCGTCGGGACGACGTGATTGACCGGGATCGGCGTCAATTTTATTCCGGCAACGCTGACTCTTTTTCCCGGTACGAGCGTCCGAAACTCAATCGTAGGCCCCGTGCCA
>DATEKX010000699.1:0-2448 GCA_035277165.1 Blastocatellia bacterium
GTTGTTTTCGGCCAGCAGGTGAATTTCGAGCGAACGCCCTTTGACTCGCCAGATTTCGGGCACGCCCAATGCTGAATAGATATTAAATTTGTTCAGCGATGCGCTCGTGCGATCAACTTCGACGACTATGTCGGGCGGCGGGTCATACCTCAAATCTATCTCATCTTCTTTGCCGATAACAGCCGAGGCATTCTGCACGTAAAAGCACTCATCCGGCTCTGCGCCTTTGGCTTTAAGCTTTTCTCTGAAAGTAGTTGAGCCGCAACCTTCGACATCAATATCAAGCTCATCGCGCAAAACATGGACTAAAGTACCAATAATGTTTATAGGTCTTTCGTGAATAAAAGTAGGAGCCAAGATTTCCATCCTTCCCTGATCGTAGAAGATTCGCGCGGCGTAACCGTCGCCTAAATCGGCCAGCAGTTGTTCGTACTCTTCCCATGTCACGTCGTCCATTCGGAGCGCAGCTCCTGCGGGCAGGTGCTCAATTGCGGCGAGGTAATCTGTTGTTGCTACGGACATGTAAAACTGGCCTCCACTATCAATCGGGCGGATGTGTCTGGCGAAATACTATCACAGCATGAATTTACGGCGCGAACGCCCGCGCTAATTCGTGGCCTCAGCTTGCGAAGCCCACGCGGCGAAAAATCGCGGAGCCTGACGCGGAAGCTCGCGCGCCAGCAACTCTTCAACTTCCGTAGACGATGCGAGCTTCATTGCATCTTTCATCAGAGATTTGACTCGCTCAAGCTCGACTGAGCGTACGGCGTTTTTTACGAGCGGTATCGAAGCGGGGACGAGGCTCAAAGTGCGAATGCCGAGTCCGATCAAAGCGATGGCCTGCATGGGATCGGCAGCCATCTCGCCGCACAGTTCAAGCGGCACCTGCGCGGTTTCAGCCGCGCGAACTAAATGCGCGATTGTTCTCAAGACAGCCGGGTTCAGCGGTTGATAAAGATGCGCGACGTTTTCGTTCGCGCGATCAACTGCCAGGATATATTGAATCAGGTCATTCGTGCCTATGCTCAAAAAATCCGCTTCGCGAGCGAACAGATCGGCCATCAACGCGGCGGCGGGGACTTCTATCATTACTCCGAGGGGCAGGCTCGCGTTGTGCTCCACGCCTGCTTCCGCCATCTCGTGCTTCACTTCTGTGATAATGCGCTTGGCCTCGCGCAACTCTGTAATCGTGCTGATGAGCGGCAGCACCACACGCAGCTTGCCGTGACGATTTGCCCTGAGTATCGCGCGAAGCTGTGTGCGGAAAATTTCTTCGGCCCGCAGCGATAACCTGATCGCCCGCAGCCCGAGCGCGGGATTGGCTTCTTCTTCAAACCCTTCGAGCGTCAGCTTGTCTCCTCCGAGATCAAAAACACGGATGCTCGCACCTGCTTCGTCGGTCGCTTCTGCGAGCTTGCGATAAATTCTATATTGCTCCTCTTCGCTCGGAAGCTCAGGCAGGCTCGCCAGGAAAATGAACTCGGAGCGATAAAGCCCTATGCCTTCCGCGCCAAAAAGCTGAAGCGATTCTATCTCGGTTGGAAGCTCGACGTTTGCGCGCACACGAATCCGCACGCCGTCTATCGTTTCCGCAGCCTCGATTGCCCCTGTGTCTCGGCGAGAGCGGAGTTCGACTTCGCGCGCGCGCTTTTGCGCATACTCGCGCTGGAGCAGTTTGCCGGGTCTGAGTATTACTTCGCCCGCCGAGCCGTCAATGATAATCGTGTTGCCTGTCTTTGCATGCCGCGTAATGTCGTGAAGCCCCACGACTGCAGGTATTCCGAGCGCCCGCGCAATGATTGCAGAGTGAGAAGTGATGCCGCCCGCGTTGGTCGCAAAGCCGAGCACACGATTGAAATCAAGCTCGGCTACGGTCGAAGGCCATATGTCTTTGGCGACGATCACCACGTCTTCGCCTATCTTCGACAGATCAACCTGATCCTGACCCGAAAGAATGGTGAGCAGTCGTGTTGCTACGTCTTCAAGATCGGACGTGCGTTCGCGCAGGTAAGAATCGTTGACCTGCCGATAGGCTTCCGCCATTCGATCAATCGAGGAACGCACGGCCCATTCGGCATTTACGCGGCGCGTGCGTATTTCCTGCTCAAACTCGGCAAGCAACCTCTTGTCTTCGAGCATCAGCAAGTGAGCGTCGAGTATGAACGAATGTTCATATCCAAGCTCGCGCGCCAGTCTGGCTTTGATCTCCTGCAACTGCGCGCTACCTTCTTCAATCGCCTCGTGCAGGCGGCGAATCTCTCTTCGCACCTGCGTGGGCGATACGTCAATGTAATAGAACTGATGCCGCCCGCGCTCGTCGAGGCGGAGCGCGCGTCCCACGGCAATGCCTGCGGACGCAGCTACGCCCCGCAACCTCAAATCGCGCGCCCGTGTGGCGTTAGAAGACGCCATCGGAAATCTCCTCTCCAAACTTCTGCTCTATCAATT
>DATEKX010000700.1:0-8190 GCA_035277165.1 Blastocatellia bacterium
CTCCTCCCGCCCTTCCGCCTTGCTTGTCATAAGTACCTCCTTCTGAAGGCTAAAAATAACACCCTACCGCGCGGTCGGTCTACCGAAAGCGCAATCGCTAAAAATCTTTTCCCTCGAACTCGCTTATGCGCGACCGCAGCACATCGGGCACGCGCACAGGCTTGAGCGTCTTCGGGTCTACGCACACGTAGAGCGACGAAGATGCGCCGATCAATCGCTCTTCGTCTTCCGGGTATATCTCGAAGTCGAACGTGATGCTCGTGTTTCCGATTTTCGATACGCGAGTGTGGATTTCGAGCACTTCATCGTAATGCGCGGGAGATTTGAATTCGATGGTCGTGCGCGCGAGCACCGTGTCAGCTCCGGTTTCGACGATGTCTTTCCAGGTCATGCCTAGAGCGCGAAAGTATTCCGTCCACGCTACGTCATAATAAGTCAGGTAGTTGCCGTTGAAGACAATGCCCTGCATGTCTGTTTCGGCAAACCTTACCCTGAGTTTGTGATTAAATTTGAAGTCTGCTTTCACGCGGCGCAATCATGCCTGAAAGCTGCGAGGTATTCAATCTGTGAGTTCATAAGTCGGCTTATGAGAATGTTTCAGCATTTTGGCATGGAAAATTTCTTATGCTATGCTCACTCGCGATTCGACATTAATTCAAAGCAATAATTCGTGGAGGTGTAGTCGTGATCGTTCCGCTCAATGAATACGATTTTCTCAAGCGGGCGCTCGTCGCTCATGCGGGCAAAGAGGCCGTAGTCTGCGGCGACCTGCGACTGACTTACGCCGAGTTCGGCGAGCGCGTCAACCGTTGGGCTAATATGATGCGCGCGCTTGGCGTGGAGAGAGGCGACCGCGTAGCTGTGCTTTCTCAGAATTGTCATCGCGTGCTCGAAGCTTTTTTTGGCGCGCCTCTTCTCGGCTCGATACTTATGCCGCTGAACTTCCGGCTTGTTGCCGAAGACTTTGAATACATCCTCAATCACGGCGGCGCACGGGTGCTGGTAATCGAAGACGGTCTCACGCACTTGATCGAGCCTATCAGGGAGCGACTCGAAACGGTCGAACACTTCATCCTCGCTCGCAATACTGCTTCGGCTTCAACTGATGCGTGGAGTGATTATGAAACTCTAATGGCCGAAGCCGAAAGCGCGCCTCCCGCGCCCGCCGAGATAGACGAGAACGAAACATCGGCGTTGCTCTACACTTCGGGCACGACAGGGCGGCCAAAGGGAGTGATGCTCACGCATCGCAATCTCTACATCAACGCGATAAATTCAATCTGCGAGTTTCAAGTGCACGAGCGCGATGTCTACCTGCACACGCTCGCGCAGTTTCACTGCAACGGGTGGGGCGTGGGATATGCCGTCACAGGGATGGGCGGGGCTCACGTCATCATCAAGAAGTTCGAGCCAGCGGCTTTCTTCGATCTGGTTACGCGCGAGCGCGTGACGTTCGCCTGTATGCCGCCGACTATGATCAACATGGCTTTGAATCATCCTCTTGGCGATGAAGCGCTCAAACAGTTGCCGCGCGAAGTGCGGTTGGGCACAGCCGGGTCTGCGCCGCCGCTTGCGACCATTCAGGGCGCGCAGGAAAAATTCGGCTGGCGTGTGATTCAGATTTACGGACTCACAGAGACCTCGCCTTTCATGACGGTTTCAAAAACCAAGCCGCACATGGACGATTGGCCCGCGGCGGATAAGCTGCGCGTGCAGGCAAAGACGGGCTATCCGATGATAGGCGTTGACGTGCGAGTGGTTGACGATGAAGGCCGCGACGTACTGCCGGACAGCGGCGAGGCGGGCGAGGTGATAACTCGCGCGAACGTTGTGATGGCCGGTTACTGGCGACAGAAGGAAGCGACCGATGCCGTGATCGTTGACGGGTGGTTTCACACGGGCGACATGGCTTTGATTGACAGCGAAGGCTTCATCGAGGTCGTTGATCGAAAGAAAGACCTGATCATATCGGGCGGCGAAAACATTTCGTCAATCGAAGTAGAGGGCTTTCTCTACAAACACCCTGCGGTGCTGGAAGCCGCCGTAATCGCCGCGCCCGACGAGCGATGGGGCGAAGTGCCTTACGCCGTCGTTGTGTTAAAGCCTGACGCCCAGGCAACCGAGTCGGAGTTGATAGAGTTCTGCCGCGCCAACCTCGCGCATTACAAAGCTCCAAAGCGCGTCGAGTTCATCGAAGTATTGCCGCGCACTGCGACCGGCAAAATTCAAAAGAACCTGCTGCGCGAACGATTCTGGAAAGACAAGAGCAAGCGAGTCGGTTGATCAAAATCTCAGCACGAAACCCGCCGAGATGAGCGCGTTGTGCTGGCGGTCTCTGAGCGCTCGCACGTTCAGAGGCGGAAGCTCGGAATAGAAATCGCGCACTTCGCCTCTGATGCTCACGATGGAAAAGACTTTCACGTCAATGCCTCCGCCGAAGACGAAAACGCCGTCAACTTTCGAGTCCTGCTCTGCGTTCGGCTGATTGTTTATGCGCGTGCTGCTTTCGTTGAATCGCGCAAGGCCGACTCCCATCGTCGCGTATGGCGAATACTTCGCGCCCGGCAGCAGTTTCAGCTTTATTCCCGGCGTAAAGAAGAGCGACGAATAACTGCGCGGAGAGAGCACGTTCGTCGAATCAACCTCCGTGCGCGGCGTGCCTGCGAACGGGAACTCGAAATAGAGCGCGGCGATTTTGCCATCAAAGAATCGTCGCGCGTAATTTATCTCATAGGTGAACCCTGTGCCGAATTTGAGGCGGCCAGGGTTGGGCAGGTCAAAACCGCGCTCTCCGATTTTCAACCCGCCTGATGTGAATGCAACCTCGTGCTTCTGCGCGGAGGCTGCGGTTGCGCTTAAAAGTATCAGCGCCAGTATTGCGGTAAATCTATGTCTCATTTTTTCTTCCGATCTTTAGATTTTACAGATTGAAATTGAAAGTAATCGTTCCCTTTACCTTCACGGGCTTGCCGTTGAGTAACGTCGGAGAGAACTTCCAGTCGTAAGCGGCTTTGACTGCCGTCTCCACTAAAGCGTTAGGGCCGCATAGCGATTTTGCTTCAAGGACTTTGCCGTTCTCGTCTACGGTCACTTCGACAATTACCGAGCCTGAAATGGCCGCCCGTTTCGCCGCCATAGGATATTCCGGCTTTGCTCTATATACGGCGTGGCCTTGAAGAACAGAGCCAGGGATAAATTCATTCGGATCAAATCGCTTTCCAGACAAGATCATTTCACCACGTATTCGCAATGCAGTCGCTTCATCCTGTCGCCCATCTTGCATCATCGCGCAGGCGCACTTCATCGCCGCCTCGCCCACCTGTTTATGATCCGGCCCAAACGCTTTCTCTTTTACTGCCAGAGCGCGTTTGTAATAATCAGCCGCTTTTGCATACTTGATTTGTTGCTGATAAAACTGAGCCAGCATGTCGAGCGCAACCGCAACATCATTGTGATTCGGCCCTGACAATTTTTCTCGGACTGCTAAAGAGCGCTGGAATGATTCTTCTGCTTTGCCCGGATCGCCCTGGGCATAATATAGCCAGCCCAGATTATGAAGCGTGTTCGCAGTCTTCGCGTTTTCCGGCCCCAGAGCTTTTTCAAATATCGAAAGGGCGCGTTTGTAAAGTGAAAGCGCCTCGCCATAATTCTTCTTTCCCGAATATATAGAGCCGAGATTTTGAAGCGCGTCGCCTACGAGCGGGTCACCTGCGCCAAGCAATCGCTCTCTTATTTCAATCACGCGTTTTGCAATCGGCAGAGCTTCATCATATCGGTTTTTATTATAAAGCTCGACGACCTGCGCGCTGAGGCTGCTGGCTTCTCGAAGCTCCGCTGATTTAGAGCCATCATTTTGTGACGGGGTAGATGTAGTTTGAGCGATTGCCGGTAGAAAAAAAGATAGAGTGATTGCTAAAGCAAAAAAAAGACTCTTCATAACCTCATACTTTGATCGTTCGATGATTGTCAGACGCCGATCAAATTCGCGCGCCTGTAAACAGCATAGCATATTGTTGGCGGCTGCGGCGCGCGGCGTAAAGGCAATTTAATGTTTGCGTCCTTTAATACTCCAGCTTTCCGTCGAACATCATGTCTTTGACCTTGAACCGGGTGTTGAGCGTGAAGCCGTTTCGCGCGACATCGCTGTTTGACAAAGTGCTGTTAAGCTGCGAGCCGCCGCCGAGTTCCGCATGAAAAAGGATCTCGCCGCTTTCGGGCGTGATGAAAGGTTTGCCATCAACCAGCCGGGGAAACACGAAGCGAGCGCCCAGGCCATCGTTCTGCGGCGGCTGATACTCTTGCAGAAAGACGCGCTGCCCGCCTTTTATGAAAAGATAGGTGCTGTTTTTGATCACGCCTGTCGAGAGCTTTTGAAACAGCGCCTTGGCTTCTTGAAACATGTTGCTCGCCCTGTCACTCTCGCACGTCACCGTTATGATTATGTAGTCCGGGAAATCGGCTGTGGCGAGCGCTTTTAGTTTTGTAGCAAGGGGTTCGGGCAACTCGCCTTTATATTGCAATTCCATGGAGCGGCCAATCGCCTGGCGCACCGGCTTCGCCGTGAAGAATCGCATATAAAATGTGACATTGATGACATCGGCAATTGCCGACTGCGTTCCGCCACGGCTCGTGGTTGTTGAAGCGTTCTTTGAAGTGTCTGTGAAATTCTGATTCTGAGTCCACGGCGAATCCTGTAGCAGCTTCTTAGTATCTTTCTCAGACCATTCGGTATAAGGCTTCTTGTTCCATTGCCCAGAAGTGGAGAGCGGAAAGACGAGAAACAGCACAAACGCCATGCAGGTCAAAACGCGATATGCAATCTTCATGGCTTCCTCCGGTAAGCGATCAGGTAAAACAACATGCGATTAGCAGTTGTTATGAGCACGGGCTATTGTCCATTCACTTGATGTCGGGGCTATAATATCCCGGCGCGGTTTCGAGCGCAATTAAATAATGCTTTCAGGCGTTCAGTCCGCGTTTTGTAACCGTGACTGCGTTATGAGCGTCTTTGCAAGTCACCGTCTTCGATCAAGAAAAACAATGTCAGCAAGGAGGAGTTTATGAAAAAATCCCATGCGCTCGCTTTTCTGTTCGTGCTGTGCATGCCTTTAATGACGATGGGCCGCGAGGCGAAACTGGTTCGCTACCCGCACTATTATCAGGGCCGCATAGCGTTCACTTACCTCGGCGACATATGGACGGCGGACGAAGAAGGCCGCAATGTCCGGCGCATCACAGTCCACAAAGCGCGCGACGTTTATCCGAGATTTTCGCCTGACGGAAAGTGGATAGCTTTCTCCTCTGACCGCGACGGCAACCTCGATGTATACATCATCCCAAGCGAAGGCGGCGAGGCAAAGCAACTCACAACGCATTCGGCAGAAGATTCAGTCCTGGGGTGGACGACGGATTCGCGCTCGGTGTTGTTTTCTTCGCAGCGCGGCGAAGATTTCATGGGAAGGCTTTACACCGTGAGCATTGACGGCGGGATGCCGCGCAACACCGGAGCCGACATGGGAGTTTATGCCGCATACTCGCCCGACGGTCGAAGGCTTGCGATCAATCGCAAGTCGCAAGCCTATTGGCGCAAGTATTATCGCGGCTCTTATCAAACAGACATAACGGTAATGGATATTGCGCAGAAGAAGTTCACGGACGTGACGGACTTTGACGGGGCTGATTCGTGGCCGATGTGGAGCACGGACGGCCATATCTATTTCGTCAGCGACCGCGAAGGCAACGGCTTGACTAACATCTGGCGCGTGGCGGAAGCGGGCGGCAAAGCCGAACGCGTCACTTCATTCAAAGCGGGCGATGTGCGCTGGCCCGCGATGAGTGCGGATGGAAAGGTGATCGTGTTCGAGCACGATTTCGGCCTCTGGAAACTGGATGCCGCAAGCCGCAAGGTCGCGCCTATCAAATTGGACATCGCAGCCGAGACGCAAGAGAACCTGAGCGAGGTGCGCGACTTCAACTCGCAGGCTGACGATTACGACCTTGCGCCCACGGGCCGCCGCATGGCTGTTTCGATTCACGGCGAAATATTCACGACGCCCACCGACGAAGGCGATATGCGCCAGATTACAGACGGCCCCGCGCGCGATAAACAGCCGCAGTATTCGCCCGATGGAAAATGGATAGCTTACATCAGCGATCAAAGCCGCCGCGAAGAGCTTTACATCGCTTCGTCAGACGGCGCGGGCAAGCCCGAGAAGATTTCAGATATTGACGCGCTGAAGTTCGCATTCGCCTGGTCGCCTAACTCGAAAGAGATAGCTTTCAACTCGTCCGACAGCAAACTGCGCAAGTACAGCGTCGAAAGCAAACAGACCGTCGAGCTTGTTTCGTCGAAGTTCGGCAACATCGGCTCGCCCGCGTGGTCGCCTGACGGAAAGTGGATAGCCTATTCGAGACCCGATTACACGCGAACATCGGACGTGTATCTGATTTCGTCTGCCGGAGGCGAAGAGCATAAAGTCACGTTCGATTCATATAATGATGGGAACCCTCAATTCTCTCACGATGGCCGCAAGCTCTATTTCGTGCGCAGCGAAGGCGGCTTCGGTGGCGGCGGTCAGGCGTCTTCGCAGGTTTATGTTATGACGCTTGAGCGCGAAGACCGCGACCCGAATGATCCCGAAGATCGCCCGGAGCCGACGGATTCGCAGGATCAGGCAAGTGATGCAGGCGCGCGCCCACGGCCTCAGCGCAATCAGCCGCCGCGAGAGATCAATATGGATTGGGCGGGACTCAAGCGGCGCACGCGGCAGATCACGCGAATGCCTTTTGCTGTTTTCAACTATGCGATCACGCCCGACAATCGCACCGTCGTTTTCGTGACGACAGAGCCAGCGGCAACGCGAACCCTCCCTGTTGTTTATTCGATAGGCGAAGACGGCAGGCGGCTCACACGCATCACGGCGGGTGAACCGCAAGGCGGCGATGATGGCGCGCCGGGCGGAGGCGGAGGCTTTGGCGGCGGCATCAACAACCTGAACATCTCACGCGATGGCCGCACGCTTTTCTTCAAAGAAGGGAATTCAATTTACTCAGTCTCTCTGCAACCAGCCGCGCAGGCAACCGCTGCTGCTACCCCGTCGGGCGGGCGCGAGAATGCGCGTCGCCGCATAAATTTTGTCGCGCAGGTGAAGGTTGATAAGCCCTCCGAGTGGGCCGAAATGTTCGACGATGCGTGGCGCACGATGAAGTATCGATTCTATGATCCGGCAATGCACGGCAAAGACTGGGACGCCATGCGAGCCAAGTATCAGCCGCTCGTCGAATACATCGGCGACCGCCAGGAACTTCTCAACATCGTTAACGAGATGATAGGCGAGTTGAACGCTTCGCACACGGGAGCCGCGCCGCCGCCTCGCGGTCGCGAAGCTGGCACAACGACGGTTCACCTCGGCGTAGAGCTTGAGGCAGATCAATCGGCGGGCCGCTACCGAGTGACACACGTTTACGAAGAAGGCCCGGCAGATAAAGACTGGGTGAAGGTAAGCGTAGGCGATTACATGATAGCCATCAACGGGCGCGCTGTGAAAGTCGGAGACGATTACTGGGAGATGTTGAACCATCGCCTCAATCGCAAAATCGAAGTGACGTTCAATAACAAGGCTTCGGAAGACGGAGCGTGGAAGACGCGCATCGAGCCTGCTTCGATGCAAGCCTACAGTCAGCTTCGCTACGAGCGTTGGGTGCGAGATCGGCGCGCGATAGTTGACAAGCTTTCAAACGGGCGCGTCGGCTATCTTCACATCCAATCGATGAATCAGCCGAGCCTTCGCCGCTTCGAGAAAGAGCTGCGCGAGAATCGCAACAAAGAAGCCATCGTGATTGATGAGCGATGGAACGGCGGCGGCAACATCGAACAGGAGTTGTTAGCCTTGTTGGTTCAGCGGCAATATCAGGTCTGGCAGCCGCGTGGAACCGAATCTACATCTCGACCTCTGGCGGGTTTCTTCGGGCCGAAGATCGTAGTTCAGAACTGGCGCTCGGCGTCGAACTCCGAGATGTTCCCGGCAGGCTTCCGGGCTCTGGGGTTGGGCAAAGTCGTAGGCACGCCGACCATGGGCGCGGTGATAGGCACGGGGAGTTATTCGTTGATTGACGGCTCGACGGTTCGCACTCCCGGCGTTGGCGTGTACCTCGCAGACCAGAAGCGAACGAACATGGAGAACTACGGCG
>DATEKX010000701.1:0-7504 GCA_035277165.1 Blastocatellia bacterium
GATTCAGGGCATTGTCACTGGCATCGGCTTTATTGGGGCTGGCTCCATTCTAAAATTGAATGACGAGCGAGATATACAGGGGCTGACAACAGCGGCGGGTGTTTGGATGACGGCGGCCATAGGCGTGGCGGTCGGATTGGGAAGCCTTGGCGTAGCGTTGTTGAGCACTTTTTTTACTTTAATAATACTCGCGCTCGCGGGACCATTCGACACAAAAGCTGAGAAGAGGCGAGCGGAAAAGCTTGCAAAAAAGAAAAAAACTTAGTTTGAGATAACGGGCTCTGCTACTTTATCCCACGCCTTCGAGGAAGCGCGAGTCAAAGGCTTCGGGCAATAATTCTTTGATCTCGAACTTGCGGACATCGCCGTCGAGGTTTGCCATTATCACATCCGTTTCGTCGGCTGTGAACTCCCAGATCATCTGGCGACAACAGCCGCACGGGGGCGTGATGTTTTCGTGATCCGTGACTACGGCTACCTTCAAAATCCCCTCTGCGCCTTCGCTCACGGCTTTGAATATCGCCACGCGTTCGGCGCACATCGAAAGCCCGTAAGCGGAATTTTCTATGTTGCATCCCGTGTATACGCGTCCGTCCGTCGTAAGCAGCGCCGCTCCCACCTCGAAATGTGAATAAGGCGCGTGCGCCGCGAGTCGGGCTTTCTTTGCCCGCTCGATCAATTCATCATCACTCATTGCGCTTCTCTTCCCCATTTTTTACTCCAATCACATCATCGGCAAATGGACTTGATCTTTTCCGTGACCAGATCAATGCCCACATCGTTGTGGCCGCCCTCTGGAATGATTATATCAGCATAGCGCTTCGATGGCTCGACAAACTGCAAATGCATTGGCCTGACGGTTGTCGTGTACTGCGAGATGATTGATTCGACGGTTCTTGCTCGCTCGTGAACGTCGCGGTCTAATCTTCTGATGAACCGGATGTCGGCATCGGCGTCAACGAATATCTTCAGATCCATCAATCGGCGCATCTGCGGGTCAATGAATATGAGAATGCCTTCGACGATAATGACCGGGCGCGCCTCTACGTGATGGGTTTCGGCCTTGCGCGAATGCGTGGCGTAATCGTAGATGGGTTGCTCTATGCTTTCACCTGCGCGCAGAGCTTCGATGTGATTCATCATCAGATCATTGTCTAATGCGTTGGGGTGATCGAAGTTGACGTTGTGACGCAACTCTATCGGCATGTCGCCGAGGTTGCGATAGTAAGCGTCCTGCTGAAGATAAACAACGTTGTCAGCGCCGACCGATGTAATGATCTTCTGCGCGACCGTAGTCTTGCCGGAACCTGTGCCGCCACTTATGCCGATTATCATAGCGGCTATTTTAAAGGATGAATGCGGAAGGATGAATAGAGAAATTTCAATTTGAAATGGTTAGCTCATCCCTCATCCGCTACGAGACGCGGCACAACGCGCAAAATCAACTCACCGAGTTGACGGCCTGCGCGAGCGCCTACTTCCATCACTTCCTGGTGATTGATCTCGTTGTGAGTAAGCCCCGCCGCTACATTCGTGATGCAGGAGATGGCGAGCACTTTCATACCGCAGTGGCGCGCGACCGTCACCTCTGCCACGGTAGACATTCCCAAAGCGTCGCCTCCGAGCTTCGCGTACATTCGCACTTCGGCGGGCGTTTCGTAAGACGGGCCGCGCAAACCAAGATAAACGCCTTCTGAAAGCTTGAGGCCCATCTCGCGCGCGACATCGTGAGCGATTTCGATATAAGCAGGCGTATAGACCGCCGTCATGTCGGGAAAGCGCGGGCCGAACCGATTGTCGTTTGGCCCGCGAAGCGGATTGTCTCCCATCATGTTTATATGGTCTGTGATGAGCATCAACGACCCCGGCGACAGATGCGGCGCCGTGCCGCCTGCTGCGTTCGTCAGCACAATAGTCTTTATGCCCATCAGCGAGAACATACGCACAGGAAGAGTGATCTCTTCCATCGTGTAGCCTTCGTAGAAATGAAACCGTCCTTTCATCACGGCCACATCCACGCCGCTCAACGAGCCGAGGATCAATTTGCCTGCGTGGCCTTCGACGGTCGAGCGGACGAAATGAGGTATTTCATCATAAGGAATTTCGACCGCATCGGTGATCGCGTCAGCTACGCCTCCCAATCCCGACCCGAGCACAACTGCCGCGCGAGGCGTGTGCCCTGCGGCCTGCGCGCCGATGAAGCGCGCCGCTTCTGCTGCTCTTTCATAAAGTGGTATCGTCATATCAAAATCAGAGGTCTATCACCTGTTCTCTTTAACATAAGGCGTGCCAATCGCGCGCGGAGGTGTCGCGCGCCCGATGAAGCCAGCCAGCACAACAAGCGTCAGCACATACGGAATGATCTGAATGAACTGCACGGGAATATCCACTACGCCTTGCATGCGAATCGAGATTGCATCGGCCAGACCAAACAATAAACACGCGAGGAATGCTCCGACCGGATGCCATTTGCCGAATATCAAAGCTGCAAGCGCAATGAATCCGCGACCGGCAGTCATATTACGAGTGAACAGCGAGTTCTGTCCGATTGAAAGATATGCGCCGCCTATCCCTGCGAGCAATCCGCTCAACATCACTCCTGCATAGCGCATCCGCGCTACGCTCACGCCCGCCGTGTCAGCAGCTTCGGGGTTTTCGCCCACAGCGCGCAGGCGCAGCCCGAACCGCGTGCGGAATAAAACATAATAACTGACAGGCACAGCAGCAAGCGCAATGTAGACAATCGGCTTGTGGCCTGAAAGCAACTGGCTCAAGACAGGGATGCTCTCAATTCCGGGGATGTTCCAATCCGGCAGCGTCTGCTCGCGCGGGAGTTGCGGAGTCGAGCCGGTTGATTCAAACAGCGCGCCCGATACCAGAGCAGGCACGCCGAGAAATAAAATATTGATCGCAGTGCCGACGACGACTTGATCTGCCTTGAATTGGATTGACGCGACCGCGTGAATGAGAGCAACCAGCAATCCCGCGAGCGCCGCCGCCATCAATCCGATCCATGGATTTTGCGTGAAGACGGTCACCGCCGCCGCCGTGAAAGCCCCTGCCAGCATTATCCCTTCGAGCGCGATATGGATTACGCCGCCGCGCTCTGAATACATCCCGCCGAGCGCGGCCAGTATCAGCGGCGTCGAAAGCCTTATCATCGAAGCCAGCAACGATAGATTGATGATGGTGCTAATACTGTTCACTGTTTTACACTCTTCCTCGAATAAGCCTCTTTGCGCCGCCGCGAAAGATCGCTTCACAGGCGACGAAGAGAATGACTATGGCTTGCAAGATCACCGTCCAGTCTTTTGAAACCTTGTCGGTGAAAATGTCTATGAACAGTTTTGAACGGTCGAGCGCGCCAAACAGTATCGCCGCAAACAACACGCCTACAGGGTGATTTCGGCCCAGCAGCGCAACGGCTATTCCGGCAAAGCCATACCCTGCCGAAAATCCATCATAATAACGATAACGGTATCCAAGCACTTCGTTGATGCCGACCATCCCCGCCAGCATCCCTGAAAGCGCCATCGCCAATACGATGTTGCGCGAGATTGAAATGCCTCCGTACTCTGCCGCCGATGGATTGATGCCGACTGCTCGAAGCTCGTAACCCCATTTCGTCTTCCACAAAAAAACGTAAACCAGTCCGCACGCTACAACCGCCAGCAGGAACGCCAGATTCAAAGGCACATGCGCGGGAAAGTTTATTCCAAACGGCGCAAGCAATGCCTGCATTCGCGGAATGTGCGGCCCTACGAGCACGCCGTTTTGCATCTCGGCTATTGGCAGAGTCTCTAATATCGGATCGCCCTGCTTGCGATAATGATATTGAGTCAGGTAACTCACAATCGCCACGGCGATGAAGTTCATCATAATCGTGGTGATGACTTCGTGCGCGCCGAACTTTGCTTTCAGCACGCCGGGGATTCCCGCCCACATGCCGCCAACTAAAATCGCAGCAAGCGCCGCAAGGATTACAACTATTCCTGCAGGCCATGTGGGCAGCATCAGTCCGACCCATGCGGTTGCGAAAGCGGCTACGGTCAGTTGCCCTTCTGCGCCGATGTTGAGCAACCCGCATTTGAATGCGACCGCGACGGCAAGCCCTGTGAATATTAACGGCGTCGCGTAAAAGAGCGTGTAGCTGAAGCCGTCAACCGAGCCGAACGCGCTCGAAAAGAAAAGCTCGTACACGAGTATCGGGCTATCGCCGACCATCCACACGATTATGCCGCCGACCAGGAAAGCCGCGACGACCGCGATCAGCGAATACATCAATTCTGTCAGAAGGCTCTTCATAGATTTTATTGGGAGTCGGGGATCGGGGGTCGGGGGTCGGTAGAAGCCTGATTCTGCCCGGCCACTGGTTGTCCGCCTGTCATCATCAATCCGATCTCTTCTTCGCTTACAGTGCGCGGGTCAACTTCTCCTACGATGCGCCCTTCGTAGATGACTATCACGCGGTCGCTCAAGCTCATCACTTCGTCCAGTTCAGCCGATACGAGAAGGACGGCTGCGCCTGCATCGCGCAATTCGATCAGCTTGCGATGAATGAACTCTGTCGCTCCGATGTCAACGCCGCGCGTCGGCTGTGAAACCAGAATCAGTCGAGGCTTGATGTCGAACTCGCGCGCGACTATCAGCTTCTGTTGATTGCCGCCCGACAGCGCGCGCGCGGGCAGAGCGATGTTCGGCGGCCTGACATCGTATTCTTTCACAAGGCGCTCGGCACGCTCTTCAATCACTCTGGTATTCAACAGCACAGCGCCTGAAATGGGCTGGTCGCGGTGAACGCCCAGTATCGAATTACCGGCAAGGTCGAACGCCAGAAGCAAGCCTCGGCGGTGGCGGTCTTCGGGAATATGCGCGATGCCGCGCTTTTTGCGCTCGTGCGGGTCGAGGCCGTCAATTGAGTGTCCTTCCAGCAGCACAGCGCCGCTGCTCGCTTTGCGCAGGCCCGCGATTATTTCTATCAACTCAGTCTGGCCGTTGCCTTCGACTCCTGCGATGCCGAGCGTCTCTCCGCCGCGCACCTCGAATGAAATATGTTCGAGCGCTGAACTGCCTTTCCCGTCTTCAAGGCTGAGGTCTTGAACTGCCAGCACAGCGCCAAGGGGTTTGGCCGCGTCTTTCTCGACGCGAAGCAAGACTTCGCGCCCAACCATCAGCCGCGCCAATCCTTCGGCTGTCGCTTCTCTGGTCGAAAGATTGCCGACGACCTCGCCATCGCGCATGACGGTTATGTTGTCTGAGAGCGCCAGCACTTCGGCCAGTTTATGAGTGATGATGATTATCGTCTTTCCCTGTTCGCGCAGGCCGCGAAGAATAGCGAACATCTCTGCAACTTCCTGAGGCGTGAGCACGGCGGTCGGCTCATCGAGTATCAGTATGCGAGCGCCTCGATAAAGCGTCTTCAGTATTTCGACGCGCTGCTGCTGCCCGACCGAGAGTTGACTGATTCGCGCATCGGGATCGATCTTCAATCCGTATTGCTCAGAGATTTCGCGCACTCGCGCGCGCGCGTTCTTGTAATCAATTGCAACCCCTGCGATGGGCTCTGCGCCAAGAATGATGTTTTCAGTTACGGTGAGCGGCTCGACCAGCATGAAATGCTGATGCACCATGCCGAGTCCTAAACTGATTGCGTCGCTCGGATTTTTGATGGCGCGCGGCTGGCCGTCAATTAATATCTCGCCTTCGTCCGGGTTATAAAAGCCGTAGAGGATGTTCATCGCCGTGGATTTGCCCGCGCCGTTTTCGCCTATGATTGCGTGTATGGATTTATCAGGGACGCTGAGATTGATATTGCGATTGGCAATTACTTCACCGAATCGCTTGGTGACGCCGCGCATCTCGACTGCGTATTTCGTAGCTTCTTCCATAAGTTGTTTGATACTGAAAGCGCTCTCCGACAAGAGTAAAAGCCGGAGAGGCAAAGAAGGCGGCGTAATGATAATTGATTAGAGTCGAGATGGGAAGTCGGTATCGAAAGAATTGAGTTTAGAAGCAATTCACCGCAGAGGCGCGGAGGATGCAGAGATTGCAGAGAAAGACTCTGCGTCGCCTCTGCGGTGAATAGAGGCTGATCGTTTTAAGACTTGACGATTTTGGCCGAGACGACGACGACCAATCCTTTATCGCCCATTGTGGTCGTTCCGACTACTATTTTCTCGCCATCTCTTATGGTGACAGGAGAGCGAAAGCCTACATTCTCGTATTGAATCTGTTGCGCCTGACCTCCGGTTAGAAGCGGAACTCGCATATTGAAGGTGAACTGCCCTATCTCTATTGTTGAGCCTCCTGCCGTATTATCTCTTATCATCAGAGGCATCAAATTATACTCGTAGAAGATCGGGTTATCTAACGGCGTGCTCACGCTGAAGAGCTTACTTTGAGCAACGCCTTTGTTGCTGACTCCCTGCCCTGCCTGGCTTGCGCGATGTACCGAAGAACTCATCAATCCATAGCTTTTGTACTTGAGCGTACCCTGCAACTGCTTCAACACCTCATTCAGTTCTGCCGGAAACTCGTCGCCGGAAGATGGAGAGTTAGAAGCGATCAACACATGGATATGAAACTCGATCTCAGGGCGTACTGGTTGAGGAGTGTCCAATCGCTTCACAGCTTCTTCAATGACCGCGATGTTTTCGGGAAAGTCTCGAACAGTCAATATCCTGAAGTTTGGGTCGGGATCTATTCTCGCACCCTTGAAGCCGCTGCCGAGCGCTCGAAGCGCGGAATAGAGTGAGCCGGGGTCGCGGTATTTGACTTCGATTATCTTCGTCTTGAATCCCTTCTCTTCAACATACTCAGAGCCTCTCGCAGTCGGGGCCAAAGCTGGTTGCGGGGTCGTCGTCTGTTGCTCGTACGCATACTGAGTCGAAGCTCGCGGAGGAGCAGGAGTCGTCTCCTGTTGCCCGAACGCTGACGTAACAAGCATCAATGTCAGGGCGATTGTGGCTATCATTTTTGATTTCACTAAAAACATTTTATCTCCTAATCGGTTTCAATCGTTGGATTCGAGAGTTGCGAATCGGACTCTTTAGGCGAGAACCAGATTATCCGAATGTTCGGGTCGCCGGTTTGAATCTCTATCCGCGTCATCTCTTCTGTTTCAGTTGGCACATCTGCGGTCTTTTGCGCGACCGTATTATCAGTTTCAGGCATGATCACACGGTCGAGTTTGCGCCTCTGGCCGATCCTACTTCCAGCATTCGCCTTGCTCGCGTATCTTTTCACGCGATCAGACCGGACAATAGAATTGGCTACCGGAGCCGGTTTCAAGTCGTTGGGTTCTGGCGCTTTCTCTGTCGTAGAAGTATCGTGAGCAAGATTGCTTTCATTCGAGACTGCACTCAATCTTCCCCAATAGATGTAGAGAGCAATCGCCGCAAAGATAATCAACAGCGCGGCCACGGCTGCAAAGGCTCGACCGGGCATCAAGGATCCGGCAAAAAATCCAAAGAACGAGGGTCGCTCTCTCGCCTCATCAATCTCT
>DATEKX010000702.1:0-4751 GCA_035277165.1 Blastocatellia bacterium
TATCATTACTGTCAGCCCGATTGCCAGCAATTGGCCAAACGTATCGGGCGCGAATCGCGCTGCGCGGAATCCTCTCCACGCCAGCAGCCCGAACAAGATCACGACAGCCGCCGCGCCGATCAAGCCAAGCTCTTCGCCGATGACTGCGAATATGAAATCTGTGTGCGGCGCAGGCAGGTAGAAAAGCTTCTGCTTGCCTTGCGCGAAGCCTAAACCGTTCGCTCCGCCGCTTCCGATGGCAATCAGCGATTGAACTACCTGGAACCCGGAAGTCGTCTGATTCTTCCAGGGGTCTATGAAATCCATGAGCCTTTGAAGCCGCCAAGGCACGAACAACAACATCCCCGCCAATGCTGGCACTGCGGGCACCGCAAGCGTCGCAAGGTATCTGGCAGGCACACCGGCTTGAAACATCATCGCTGTGAAGACAACGCCTAAAGCCATGGCTGTCCCCAAATCCGGCTCCGCTGCAACAAGCGTTATCACTAGCCCCGCGACGAGCGCTACGGGTAAGAAGACTCGTTTGAAGCTTTCTACTTCTTTCGCCCTGCTTTCGAGGAAGAACGCCAAAAAGGCTATCAGAGCCAGTTTCGAGACTTCTGACGGTTGCAGCGACACAGGGCCGTACCTTATCCACCGATGCGTTTCGTTCAGCTTTGGAAGAAACAGCACAACGATCAGCATCGCGAGTGTCACGCCAAGCAGAGAGAAGACCACCGCCGGACGCCTGTAGTGGCGATAATCAATGCACATCGCAACAGCCATCGCCACAAGTCCCACGATTGCCCATCCGCCCTGGCGATAGAGAAAATAAAACTGGCTGCCATAATTCTTTTCGGCCAGCACAGCCGAAGCCGAATAAACCATCACCGCGCCAAACAGTGTGAGCGCCAGCACAATCACCAGCATCACTTTATCAACAGGAAGCTCGCGGCCTGATTGCGCACGCGAAACTGCCCCGCGCCTGCTCGTTAATTCGGCCTCTCGCTTCCACCTCGGTTGTGTTGTTCTATAATCAATAGCCATTTTGATGCACAAACCCTTATGTCGTAAGCCGCCCAGTCCACCCGCTGCGAGTCCGGTTGGCGAGATTGAAAACTTCTTCCTTGAACACGCGACCACGGTGCTCATAATTGTCGAACATATCGAAGCTGGCGCAGGCTGGCGCAAGCAACACCGTATCGCCCGCGACGGCTGCTTCCATTGATTGCGTCACAGCCTCGTGCATGGAGCTTGCTCGCGTGATCGGGCGCGCGTTTTCAAGCTGCGCGGCTATCTTGTCGCTCGCCGCGCCGATCAGGACTACGCGTTTGACTCGCTCGCGCACGAGCGGCGCAAGAACCGTGTAGTCGCTGCCTTTGTCTTTTCCTCCGAGAATTACAATCACGTTGCGGTCGAATGCTTCGAGCGCTTTTATTGTTGAATCAACATTCGTGGCTTTCGAGTCGTTGTAGAATTTCACGCCGCCAATCTCGGCCACATACTCTATGCGATGCTCGACTCCTTTGAATCGCTTAATCGCTTCTCTGAGCGCGGGCAAATCATTGATGCGCGTTCCTCTGGCGCAGAAGACAGCGGCGAGCGAAGCCATTACGTTTTCAACGTTGTGCATTCCGCGCAGAGGTATTTCCTCAATCGCTATCACTTCGACTTCACTGCGATCATCTGCGATCATCGTGGTATAAATACGACCTTCGCGCACGTAGATATCCGCCAGCCCCTTTGAGTTGAAATAGATTTTTCTCGACCCCACGCCGAGCGTGCTCGTCATATCCGCTATCGCTTTATCATTGCCGTTTAGCACAGCCCAATCTTCTGCCGTTTGATTCAAAAAAATCCTGTGCTTTGCGCGCACGTAATTTTCAAACGTGCCGTGACGATCAAGATGATCCGGCGTGATGTTGGTCACGATGGCAACATTCACTCGAAGGCTTTCGATCATCTCCAGTTGAAAGCTCGAAAGCTCTGCGACAATCCACGCGCTGTCGCTCGATTTTTCTATCAGGCTCGTGAGCGGCGTGCCGATGTTACCGCCTACGATCACGTCAGCGTCTGCTGCGCGCATCAACTCGCCAATCAGCGTTGTAGTCGTCGTCTTGCCGTTTGAGCCCGTCACTCCGATCATCCGCCCTTGAATGAATCGCCCGGCAAGCTCAGGCTCGCTTATGATTTCAATCCCTTTGCTGCGCGCGCGCTCAAGTTGCGGCAGGTCGGCAGGCACGCCCGGACTTAGGACTATCAATTCGGCATTTTCAAACAAGCTTTCAGGATGGCCGCCGAGCGAAAGCATCACGCCGAGCTTGCGCAGTTCTTCGGCCTCGCGCACAAGCTGCGCTTCGGATTTTATGTCGTTGGCTATCACCATCGCGCCGCGCGCGGCGAGCAATCGCGCTACGGCTACTCCGCTGCGCGCGACCCCAACGACCAGTACTTTTTTGCCTTGAACATCCATCGTCATCTAAGCTTCAAAGTCGAGAGACTGAGAAGCGCAAATAAAATCGCCATAATCAAAAAGCGAAAGACTATCTTTGGCTCCATGCGCTTCGACACTTCCGGCGAATACATCAACTCGAAGTGATGATGCAAAGGAGCCATCTTGAATATGCGTCGCTTGAACAACTTGAACGATGCGACCTGCAATATCACAGACAGTGCTTCGAGTACGAATACGCCGCCGAGCATCACCAGCAGAAACTCTTGTTTGATCATGACTGCGATCACGCCTATCGCTCCGCCGATGCCGAGCGAGCCTACGTCGCCCATGAAGACTTCTGCGGGCGGCGAGTTGTACCATAGGAAACCGAGGCTTGCTCCTGTCAGCGCCGCGCAAAATATCGTCAGTTCGTGTATGCCCGGATTGTGCTCCAATCCCAGATACTCAGCGAACTTTGCGTGCCCGCTCACGTAAGTGAATCCAGTGAGCGCCGCGCTTGTCACCATCGTCACAGAGATAGCAAGCCCATCCAGCCCGTCAGTCAGATTCACAGCGTTCGAGAAGCCAACGATCACTATCGGCGAAAAAATTAAAAGATATACCGGCCAGTAAATCTCAGGGTTGACGTTCTTGAAAAACGGCAAACTCAGCACAGTGCTGTACGAGGTGAAATACTTGAGCGCCAGCCCGATGGCTAAAGCTGCTGCGAATTGCAACACGAGTTTCTGCCTGCCGGTCAGCCCGAGATTATGGCGGCGCTTGATCTTCAAATAATCATCAGCAAAACCTATCGCGCCATAAGCGAGCGTTGCTGCGACCGCGATCCAAACGTATGCGACAGACAGGTTCGACCACAGCAAGGTCGAGATAGCAACAGAGAGAATGATTAACACGCCGCCCATCGTCGGCGTCCCGCGCTTGGATTCGTGCGAGCGCGGCCCCTCTTCGCGTATCTGCTGGCCGATCTGAAACTGTCTCAGCATCTTAATCATTTTCGACCCGAATATCAGGCTGATGACGAGAGCCGTTATCGCCGCCCACGCTGTGCGAAACGTTACCTGATCGAACACGCGCAGAAACGATAAGCTCTCGTGTACGTCTTTAAGTAGGCTTAAGTAATAAAACATCCGCCTCCCGGCTGGCGCTGAGATTCAGGAGCGGCAATCTGAAATTTCAAATTCACCGGCTTCCAGCCCCAGACACCTGTCCTCTGGCCTGCTTCATTCTTTCAACAACGATTTCCGTCTTCACGCCGCGCGACCCCTTGATGAGTATGAGATCGCCCGCGCGCGCTTCGCGTGTTAAAACATCAGCCGCTTCATTCGGCGTTTCGCAAAAGATCGCCGACTCTCTGCTCATTCCAGCTTCGCGCGCGCCCGCGACTATCTCACAAGCAAGCCCGCGAACTCCTATCAGCAAATCAACTCCGAGCGCTGCTATGCGGCGGCCCGCCTCGCGATGAAGCTCTGCTCCGGTAGCGCCCAGTTCCAACATCTCGCCCGCAATAACGATTTTGCGCTCGCAATCTTCGTTCGCGCAGATGGTCGTTACCATCTCGACGAGCGCGTGCGGATTCGAGTTATAAGAATCGTCAACAACCGTAAAGCCTTCCGAGAATCGAAGGACTTCGCCGCGCATCCGTGGGCTTGAAGATTCGGCAAGCGCAGCGGCGATGTGTTCGAGCGACACTTCATAAAAGTCCGCTACTGCGGCGGCAGCGAGCGCGTTGTAAACATTATGCCGACCTGCTACAGCAAGCCGCGCATCGACACTGCCGCGCGGCGTCACGAGTTTGAAACGAGTGCCGCTCAGTCCATCCGACTGAATGTCGCGCGCCGTGACATCCGCCGCCCGTTCGATGCCGAAAGTTCTATACTCGATGTCGCCGCGCATCTCGCGCATTCGCGCTACGCGTTCGTCATCGGCATTGAGCACAGCCGCGCCATTCGTTTTTATGCCTGCGATCAATTCGGCTTTCGCATCGGCGATTGCTTCGACTGAATCGAAAAACTCAAGGTGGACGGGCGCGACGATAGTTACTACTCCGACATCTGGAGGAGCAATCTGAGCGAGGCGCGCGATTTCGCCTTTGTGATTCATGCCCATCTCTAAGATCGCATAATCGAAATCTGAGGCTTGCGCGCCGTCGGATTCCATCTTCAAAATCGAAAGCGGCAGGCCGTAATCGTTATTGAGGTTGCCGATGGTTTTAACGACACGACCGGCGCGGGCGAGCGCCGCCGCAGTCATCTCTTTCGTAGTCGTCTTTCCCATGCTCCCGGTTATCGCCACTTCCCGGCCTCGCCAGTTGCCGATC